>JAURFU010000026.1 GCA_030834165.1 Verrucomicrobiota bacterium | reverse complement strand
CGTCGGCACCCTCGGCAAGGGACTCGGCTCGCAGGGAGCCTACGTGCTCTCGCACGCCCCGGAAGTCCGCGACGCCCTGATCAATTTCGCCGGAGAGTTCGTCTACTCGACCTATCTGGCTCCTTCGTGCGCCGCCGCCGCCCTCGCGGCGGTCGAGCGCGTGAAGGGAATGTCTGGCGAACGCGCTGAGCTCCACGCGCTCTCGCACGCCTGGCGCGATGGGCTCGTTGAAGCCGGCTTCGCGGTCCCCTCGGGGGACTCCCCGATCATCCCGCTCATCCTCGGCGACTCCGACGTCACCCTGAAATACGCCACCGCGCTCCGCTCCGCCGGCTTCATGGTCTCCGCCATCCGTCCGCCCACGGTGCCCGTGCGCACCGGACGCATCCGTATCTCGCTCCGTCGAGGCCTTTCCCCCGCCGTGTTGTCCTCCTTTGTCTCCGCCTTGAAGGGCGTCACCGCATGAAGATCGGCTGGCTCGGCGGCTGGGGCGTCTCGCTCGAAGAGATGAAGGCCATCGCCGTGGCGCATGCGCCGGACGCCGAGCACCTCATTTACCCGCCCGTCATGGGCGCGGCGGAGAACCTGACGGGTTGCGACGCCGTCATCGCCTGGTCGCTCGGCGCGCATCTCGTGCTCGAGGCCGGCGCCCGCGGGGTGAAGTTCCCGGCCAAGGTCCTGCTCTTCGCTCCGTTCACGTCGTTCTGTTCCGAGCACGGCAAGTGCGGCAAGCATTCCGAGACCCAGGTTAAGTGGCTGCGTCGCTGGATCGATACCGATGCCCCGGCCGCCTTGGCCGATTTCCGGAAGCGCGCCGGCCTGGCGCCGTTGGCCGGCGATGCATTGCCCTACGAGAAGGGATACCTCCAGGCCGGCTTGGATATCCTGGCCCAGCCCGCGGGCATCTCGCTCATCACCTTCGGACGCCAAGGGCTCAATCCCGGGTGGGAAGCCTATGTCGGCGACCAGGATGCGCTCCTGAGTCCCGAGGGCGTTTGCCAAGCTGTCGTCGGCTGCCATACTGTCGAAGGACTCGGGCACGACCTGCGCGAGTTCCTTACCCCCTGAGCCCATGCGCTTCGACGAACGAGCCGAGAGCTACGGCGCGCACGCCGCGCCCCAGAAGCGTTTCGCCGAAGCGCTGGCGGCCTTCGCTCCGTTCCGTCGCGGTGCGCGCGTCACCGAGCTTGGAGCCGGCACGGGCTTCCTGACCTCGGCATTGCTCGCGCAGGGCGTGAATGTCGACGCCACCGACGCCTCGCCCGCCATGGTCGAGATCGGCCGTCAGTCCGTGCCTGCCGCCAACTGGTCGGTGCACAATGCCTTCGGGCCGATCGAGAAGTCCAACGCGCTCGCCTCGACCGGTCTCCTCCACTGGGCCGCCGATCCCGCCGCGGTGCTCAAGCATTGGCATGCGGCCCTGCCGGCCGGCGGACGGCTCCTGCTCGGCGTGCCGTGCGATCCTTGCCTGAACGAACTCCGCGACCTCATCGGCGAAGGCCCCGTGCGCTGGCGCGACGAAGCCCAGTGGCTCGCCTTGCTCAAAGGGGCCAGGTTCGACGTCCATGCGCACGGCGTGCTCGAGTCCGAGGAGACCTATCCGAACGCCCTCGAGTTCTTCCGTCACCTGCATCGCAGCGGCGTGACCGGTGAGCCGCGTTTCTCGCCGACCGAGCTCAAGTCCCTCCTACGTGATTACGACCGGATCAACGCGCGGCCCGACGGCGTCGTCGCCACCTGGGCGTGGTTGGTGGTGGATGCGACCGCGCGGGCTTGAGCCCGCGAGGGGGCAAGTGGGCACGGTGACACGTTGGCAAGGGGGGAAGATAGATGGCTGAGTCGATGACAGAGGACTGAATCGATGGCGGAATAGCCCCAGCCAATCATCCGGTTTCCGGTCTCCCTTTGCGTCGATGTCTTCAAACAAAAAAGCCGCCCGGGTGGGCGGCTTGGAGGAGGACAGCACGTGGTGCTGTCCCTACCTGTTAAAACGCGCGGCGCAGGCTGACCGCGCCGGAGACGTCGGCGACTTCGCCGCGGCCGGCGGCATGGACCGTGAAGGAGAGGGTGGTCTTGGCGTCCATCAGGTAGTCGAGGTCGAAACCGAAGCGGGCTTGGTCGCGCACGACGGCCGCGCCCGGGAGGGTGAGGTCCAGGGTGCTGGTGATATCGGTGGCGGTGATCGCCGCCTGATCGCGGTCGAAGCGGCGGACCCACTCGGCCGAGAGACGGCCGCGGAGCTTTTCGCCGAGCTTGCGGGTGGCGGCGACGCCGAGGCGGCCTTCCTTGGCGGTCTGTTCCATCTCGCTGAAGCTGCCGGCGAAGGAGCCGCCGGTCTCGGTGTAGCCATCTGCGCGGGAGCGGCTTTGGCCGTAGGAGACGTAGGCCTTGAGGTCGGCGCCCAGGGCCTGGGTCAGGGTCGGCGTATCGTAGCGCACCCGGAAGGACGTGCTCTTGATGTCGGTCTCGCCGTGGGAGTAATCGACGCCGCCGCCGGTCACGTAGCCGCGGTCGGTCTCGTTCTGCCAGTCGCCGGAGGAGACGAGCACCGAGAGGATGCCGCCGTCGGCGAGGAGGAAGTCCAGTTCACCGACGAGATACTGACCGTAGGTCGAAGCCGAGCCGTCGTTGAGGAGCTGCTGGTCCTGGCGGCCGTAGCCGGCGCCGACGCCCGCGAGGACGTTGATCCAGGGCTCGAAGGTCACGCCGGCTTCGCCGGAGCGCGTGATCAGGTCGCGCGAGCGGGAGCTGCTGGCGACGTCGCCCGTCACCCAGTAGGACTTGCCGCGGCCGAGTTCCGCCAGCGGACGATGGTGCGCGCCTTCGAGGTGGGCGCGGGAGAGGTCGAGCGAAGTCGAGAGCATCGAGCTGACGCCACCGACGGAGCCCAGCCAGTCCTGCACGTCCAGCATCACGCGGTTGGTATAGATAAACGCGCGGGAGTTGCCGGAGGCGTTCTGGGCCTCACCGACAATGACGGAGCCATCCGCGGAAACACCGTAGGCATAGGATTCATTTCCACCCAAGGTGCCGAGGTCGGACATGACTCCGCCGGTCCAGCTGAAGGCGTGGGACTCGGAGGCGGCGTTATCGGAATACCCCACGACGACCGCGCCATCCGCGGAAACGGCTTCAACTGCGGAATAATTCCCGCCGAGCGTGCCGAGGTCGGTCATGCCTCCGGCTGAGGTCCAGCGGAAGGCGCGGGTGTCGGAGGCGGCGTTATAGGAATACCCCACGACGACCGCGCCATCCGCGGAAACGGCTTCAGCTTTGGAATAATTCCCGCCGAGCGTGCCGAGGTCGGTCATGCCTCCGGCTGAGGTCCAGCGGAAGGCATGCCATTCGCTGATGGATGTCGTGGCGTAACCGACGACGACCGCGCCATCCGCGGAAACGTCTTCGGCGTAGGAATAAATCCCGCCGAGGGTGCCGAGGTCGGACATGACTCCGCCGGTCCAGCGGAAGGCGTGGTACTCGGAGGCGGCGTTGTTAGCGATCCCGACGACGACGGAGCCATCGGCGGAGACGGCTCTGGAATCGGAATAGTTTCCGCCGAGCGTGCCGAGGTCGGTCATGCCTCCGGCTGAGGTCCAGCGGAAGGCACGCCCATCGCCGATGGATGTCTCGGCGTAACCGACGACGACGGAACCATCGGCTGAGACCAAGTTGGCGTAAGAGTAGTTGCCGCCGAGCGTACCCAGGTCGGTCATGGACTGCGCGGTGCCTTGGGCGGCGGCGAGAAGGAAGGCCGTGGTGACGTATTTCATCCAATGGTGGTGACGCCGATCTGGCTTACCGCAACCACAATGCGCTATTTCTCCTTAAATTGGTCGTTTATGTTATAAAAAGACCATGACGCTATCAGCATAGGAAGGATCGTATTGGCTTGCGCGAGCCGAGTGGGAGATTGTTTCAGCGCGGTATCGAGCTTGGGAAACAAAAAGCCGCCCAAGTGGGCGGCTTGATCAGGACAGCACGTGGTGCTGTCCCTGCCTGTGAACTACCGGGAGACGCCGAAGCGGAAGACGAGCTTCTGCGCGTAGGCTTCGCCGGGGCGCAGGATGCCGCTCGGGTAGCCCATGCGATGGAAGTCCGGCTGGTTCGGCGAGTCGGGGAAGAGTCCGGGCTCGAGGCAGAAGCCTTGGCGGAAAGCGAAGGGCTTCGCCCAGCGGCCTTGGACGGTGCCGGCGAGGAAGTTGCCGGTGTAGAACTGCAGGCCGGGGGCGTCGGTGAGGACTTCGAGCGTACGGCCGCTGGTGGGCTCGCTCACGAAGGCGGCCGACTTGAGCGACTTGTCCGGTCCGAGCACGTAGCAGTGATCGTAGCCGCGGGCGCGGCGGAGCTGGTCGTGCGGGGCGCCGATGCGTTCGCCGATGGCGTGCGGGCGACGGAAGTCGAAGGGCGTGCCGCTCACGTCCATGAGCTCGCCCGTCGGGATGAGCGCGGGGCTGACCGGCACCAGCTGGTCGGCGCGGAGCGTGACTTGGTGGTCGAGGATGCTGCCTTGGCCGGCGAGGTTGAAGAACACATGGTTCGTCAGGTTGCACGCCGTCGGGGCGTCGGTGCTCGCCGCGAAATCGATCGTGAGCTCGTCGGAGGCGTCGGCCAGGGTGTAGGTGACCGTCACGCTCAGCGTGCCGGGGTAGCCTTCTTCGCCGGCGGGGCTCACGTAGGTGAAGCAGACCGAGGAAGCGGACTCCGTGCGTACGGCTTCGGAGGACCAGACGCGCTTGTCGAGGCCGCGCAGGCCGCCGTGGAGGTGGTTGCCGTTGTTGTTCTGGGCGAGGGCGATGGTCTGTCCGTCGATGGTCAGCTTGCCGTCCGCGAGGCGGTTGGCGTAGCGGCCGACGGTGCTGCCGAGGAACGGGTTGCCGGCGACGTAGTCTTCGAGCGAGCGCAGGCCGAGGGTCACTTCGCCGAGGCGGCCGTGGATGTCAGGGGCGCGGATCGAGGTCAGGGCCGCGCCGTATTCGCAGACCGAGACTTCCATGCCGCGGGCGTTGGTGAGCGTGTGGAGCTGGATGGGACGGCCTTCGACCACGCCGAACTGGCGACGGAGCATGAGGCCCGCGCGACGGGAGGGGCGCAGGGCGAGGAAGGCGGCGATCAGCAGGGTGCCGTAGGTCAGCGCTTCAGGGGAAAGCATGGGGAGAAGTTGGTAGGAGGGAGGCGGGTCGGCAAATCAAAGAGAGAGGGCGGGGCGGGTGCATGGAGGTCTGAGTGGAGGACTGCGTTGAGGACTGAGTGGAGGGCTGAATCGATGACAGAGTGCTGAATCGAGGGCAGAATGGAAAAGACAATCAGTTGACCGATTGACAAGGGAGGCACGCAGGGAGGACTGAGTAGAGGACTGCGTTGAGGACTGAGTGGAGGGCTGAATGGAAAAGTCCCGCCACCTGCCACCCGAGGCTGCCACCCGCCACCTGAGAATATCCCGCAGCCAATTATCCGGTTTCCGGTCGGCGTTAGCGACGGTCATTGGGTAGGGTTGAGCGCCCTCGCTCAACCGCGGCGAACGTAGCAAAAATAAAAAGACCGCCTGGTGAGGCGGTCTGATCGGCGAGCGGAGGCGAGGTCTTATTTCTTCTTCTCTTCCTTCGGCGTGGCGACGGCGACGCTGTTGGCGTTGAGCGCGGTCCAGTCGGCGGCGATGCGGAGGGCCTCCTGGAGCTGGATATCGTATTCCGGCCAGTCCTCGTCTTCGAGCGGGTCGCGCATGCGGGCGCTGCGCTTCATCTTGGCGGCCGAACCCGGACCTTCCTTCTTCTCCTGTTCGATGGCCGCGTCGAGCTTCACCTCGTTCGCCTTGAAGGAGTTCTTCGCGTAATCGGAAAGTTCGCGGCGGACCTGTTCGCGGAACTCCAGGTCGTCCTTGCGCTCGGCGCGGCGTTGGTCGAGGGAGAGCGAGACCTCCTTGCGGACCTGGCGGCTCTTCGTCCAGTCGATCGTGCGGGAGAGCGTGAGGAACTCAGGCAGCTCGGACTGACGGCGGGCCGAGTTGGCGGCCAGCTGGGCGATCAGGCCGTCGGAGATCTTGGCCTTGAGCCAGTCGCCTTCGTCGGCCTTGGTCAGCGTCGGCGTCACCGAATCCCAAGGCAGGGGGCGCTCCAGGTCGCCTTCGCCGACGGGCAGCACCGAATAGACCGAAGGCACGACGATGTCGGCCGGCACGCCCTTGAGCTGGATGGAGGAGCCGCTGGGCGCATACCACTTCTGGATGGTCACCTTCACCGCCGACTTCAGGTTCCGGTCGAAGCGGCTGAGCTCGATGATGTTCTGGACCGAGCCCTTGCCGTGGGTGGTCGTGTCGCCGACCACGATGCCGCGGCGATGGTCGCGCATGGCGCCGGCGAAGATCTCGGAGGCGGAGGCGGAGAGCTTGGAGGTCAGCACGACCAGCGGCCCGTCCCAGGCGACCTTCTCGTCTTCGTCGCGGTAGTCTTCGGAGCGACCTTGGCTGTCGCGCACCTGCAGCACCGAACCCTTCGGGATGAACAGGCCCGAGATGTCGACGGCCTCGTTGAGCAGGCCGCCGCCGTTCTTGCGGAGGTCCATGATGAGGGCCTTCATGCCCATCTTCTTCAACTTGACGATCAGCTGCTCGATGTCGGCGGACGGGCTGGAGCCGGACCCGTCGGGATTCTTGCCGTAGAAGGAAGGCAGCTCGATGACGCCGAGCAGTTCGGAGCCGCCGGCGCTCGGGACTTCGATCGCCTTGGCCGAAGCCATCTGGCCGACGAGCTTGATCTGGTCGCGCTTGAGCGTGACGGTCTTGCGGCCGCCGGCGGCCATGTCGACCAGGAGGCGGACGGTGGTGCCCTGCTTGCCGCGGATGCGGCTGATGGCCTTGGACAGACGCATGCCGACGATGTCTTCCATCTCGCCGTCTTCGCCCTGGCCGACCGCGATGATCTTGTCGCCCGGCTTCACCTGACGGGAGAGGTCGAGCGGGCCGCCCGGGAGGAGGTCCTTGACGACGCAGGTGCCGTCTTCGTCCGAGAGCGTGGCGCCGATGCCCACGAGCGAGTTGCGCATCGCGATCTCGAATTCTTCCAAGGACTGCTGGGAGAAGAAGGTCGAGTGGGGGTCGTATTGGCTGGAATACGAGTTCAGGAAAAGCTCCTCGACCTCATGTTGGTCGAAGTCGAGGTAGGTGCGGCCCTTCTCGTAGCGCTTCTTGAGGCGGGCGGCGGCCTCCTGGGTCTTGGCCGGGGTGACCTCGGGGAGGGTGGTCTCCTTCGCGGCCTTGCCCGAACGGTCTTCGCCGAGCAGTTCGGCGAGCATGTCGAGGCGGAGCCGGCGGGTCCAGAGTTCGTCCGCTTCGGCGGCGTCGGCGGGCCACTCGGCCTTCTTCCGGTCCAGCGGGAAGGTGCCCGGCTGGTTGAGGTCGATCGGCCGGTCGAGGGCGGCCAGGTTCGCGGCGGTGCGCTCGGTGACGCGTTTCTTGAAGAGCGCGTAGATCTCGAAGGCCGGGGTCAGGTTGCCGCGCTGAAGGTAGAGGTCGAGGGTCCGGCCGTAGCGGTTCACGAACTCGCCGACCTCCTCGGCCGTGAAGTACATCTTCGCGCCGTCGAGGTTCTCGCAGTAGGTGCGCACCACCGAGTTCATGTCGATGGAGCCCATGTCCTTCTTGCTGATGTGGAGCTTCTCGAGGAGCGCGGCCGTGGCGCGCGTCTCGTTCTGCATCGCTTGGGTGGTGGTGAAACCGCCGGTCTGGGCGGAGACCAGCGCTGCCAGGAGGACCGGCAGGAGGGAAAAACAACGTCGCATAAAAGTGGGGAGGGGTTTCAGCGTAGGCGGGCGCTGAGTTCTTCAAGCCTACGTTTCTCGGCGGGAGTGAGCGAGCCGAATCCCCCGGCGGAAATCTTGTCGAGCAGCGCGTCCAATTCCGCGCGGGCCTGGGCGGCGGTCAGCGGACGGGATAGGGTGTTTACCTCGGGCGGCGTCTCGAAAGAAGGGCTCGGGGCTTCGGTTTCCATGGGTTCCTGCACCTGAGCGTAGCGGGGGCCCGCATTTGTCCGTTGGAAGTGGCGCCAGGCGAGCCAGCCGAGCAGCAGGCCTCCGAGGTGGGCCGAGTGGGCGATCGAGTCGTTCCATGCCGGGTGCCACTGCGGCCAGGCGTGGCGCCCGGGCAGCTCGGCGAAGGCCCAGCCGAGGAACGTGAACAGCGAGATGACGATGAGCAGCCAGCGGACCTTGAGCGTCACCGGCAGGAAGAAGAACAGCAGCAGGGTGATCTGGTGGTCGAGCTTATCGAGCAGAGCCACGAGCATGAGCGCGTAGACGCCGGCGGAGACGCCGACGAGCAGGCCGGAGCGGTCGCCGCCGAGGCCCGTGAGCGCCCAGGCGAAGGCGCCGAAGAGCGTGCCGGCGGCGAGCACGGCGAGGAGGGCGCGCGGGCCTTGCTCGCGTTCGACGATGGCGCCGGTCCACCAGAGGATGAGGCCGTTGCCGAGCAGGTGCCAGAAGCCGTCGTGCAGCAGGCCGTGCGTGAGCCACTGCCAGGGCAGCGGGGCGCGTTCGGCCAGCATGGCCCAGCCGAGGAAATCCGCGCCGGCCGATTCCTGGATGAGCCCGAGGATGAAGAACGCGACCAGCACGCCGACGACCCACGCGGTGACCGAGATCGGCTCCCGCGCGAGGCGCTGGTTCCGCATGTAGGCCCGGTCGCCGATGCCCATGCGCGTGCGGTCCGGCTCAGAGCTTCTTCACGATCGCGTCGGCGAGGCCATACTCGATGGCCTCCTCGGCGGTCATGTAGAAGTCGCGGTCGGTGTCCTTGGTGACTTTTTCGATCTTCTGCTTCGAAGCCTTGGCGAGGATCTCGTTGAGCTCGGTGCGCAGGCGTTCCATCTCCTGGGCTTGGATGTGGATGTCCACGGCGGTGGCCTGGATGCGGCCCATGATGAGCGGCTGGTGGATCATCACGCGGGAGTGGGGGAAGAGGAGGCGGTTGCCTTTCTCCTTGGGGGCCTGGAGGAGGATCGAGCCCATCGAGGCGGCCATGCCGGTCACGACGACCTTCACGGGGGAGGAGATCATCCGGATGGTGTCATAGACGGCCATGCCGGAGGTGATGGAACCGCCCGGGGTATTGATGTAGAAGGTGATCTCCTTGCCGGGGTCGATGCCGTCCAGGTACAGGAGCTTCTCGACGATGTCGCGGGCGGAGGCGTCCTCGACGGCGCCCCACAGGAAGATCTTCCGCTGCTCGAGGAACTTCTTCTGGATGAGCATGGCGCTCGGTCCGCCGTCCTTGGGGGCGGCCGGGGTCTTCTCGTCCTCGTCTTCGTCGTCGTTACGCATGGGAGCCGTCAACTTGCCCGAAACCGGCCCGGTGGCAAGCGTGGGAAGCCGAAGACGGGGCGGAAAGCATTCACAGTCGGCGGGCGACCTTGCGCCCCGGCGGGGCTTCGGCCTAGGTTCGGCCCGTGCCCACCCTCCGCCTCACCGGCCTGCGCCGCCAGTTCGGATCCGCCGTCGTGCTCGACGGGGTGGACCTCATCGTGGAGTCCGGGACGCTCTGCTGCCTGCTCGGTCCGTCAGGCAGCGGGAAGACCACGCTCCTCAAGCTGCTTGCGGGCCAGCAGGAATCCCAAGGCGGCACGATGCTCCTGGATAACCGCGACATCACCTTCACGCCGGCCGCCGCCCGCGGGTTCGGCTTCGTGCCCCAGAACTACGCTTTGTTCCCGCACCTGAGCGTGCTCGAGAACGCGGCGTTCTCGCTCGACGCGGAAAAGCTCCCTGCGGCCGAGATCAAGACGCGCGCGCTCGAAGCCCTCCGGCTCGTCGGCGCCGAAGCCTGGGCGGAGCGACGTCCGCAGGAGCTTTCCGGCGGCCAGCAGCAACGCGTGGCCCTGGCCCGCGTCCTCGCGCTCCGTCCGTCGCTCCTCCTCCTCGACGAACCGCTGAGCAATCTGGACGCCGCCTCGCGTCTCGAAGTCCGCGAGGCGATCCGCGGCCTGGTGCGCGCCACGGGCGTGACGGTGCTCTGCGTGCTGCACGACCAGAAGGATGCGTATGCCATGGCCGACCGTCTGGCGGTCATGCGCGCCGGACGCATCGTGCAGGCCGGCCGGCCCATCGACCTTTACCGTCGCCCCGCGGACAGCTGGACCGCGACCTTCCTCGGCGCCGCCAACCTCGTCCCCGGCAAGGTCACGCAGGTCGGAGCCGGCGAGTTCGTGGCGGAGACCCCCGTGGGCGAGGTCCGCGGCGCGCTGGCCACGCCCGACGAGCCGCCGGCCGCGGGCGATGCGATCACGGTGTGCATCCGCCCGGAGTGCCTGAAGCTCGATTTCATGGCGCCCGACGAGAACGCCTTCGCCGGCGAGATCGTGTCCTCGCTCTTCCAGGGGGACGTCTCGTTGCACGACTTCAAGACCCCTCAGGGCACCGTGCTCCGCATCGCCGAAGCCAACCCCCGCCAGCGGGTGGGCTCCAAGGCCAAGGTCTTCGCCTGGGCCGAGCCCGAGGACCTGGTCGGCCTGCGCCGCTGATTTCAGGGAACTAGTGGGTGGACGGAGCGGTCGGTTTATGGACACTTCCTTCACCCCCATGAAACTCCGCCTCCTCTCCGTCGGCCTCCTCGGCCTGTGTTCGCTCGCCTTCGCCGGCATCATCGACAACAAGAACCAGGCCTCGATCTCGTCGGGCGCCGACAAGCCCGAGAACGCCAAGAAGCCCAAGGTGCTCGTCGTCATCGGCGACGCCACCGAGCTGCTCGACACGATGTATCCGGTCTACCGCCTGCAGGAAGCCGGCTTCCAGCCCGTGTTCGCGACGCCCGAGAAGCGCGTCTACCAGACCGTCCTCCACGAGGTGAAGCCGGGCTGGACGATCACCAAGGAGTGGGAGGGTTACACGATCAATTCCGACATCGCCTTCAAGGACATCAAGCCCGAGGAATACGTCGGCATCTTCTTCAGCGGCGGCCGCGCTCCGGAATACATCCGCGAGGACGAGGCCCTGCTCGCCGCCACGCGCTGGTTCTGGGAGCACGGCAAGCCGATGATGAGCGTCTGTCATGGCGTCGAGATCCCCGCGCGCGCCGGCATCGTGAAGGGCCTGCGCATGGCCACCGTGCCGAAGTGCAAGTTCGACCTCGAGGTCTGCGGCGGCATCTTCGTCAACGCCCCCGTCGTCATCGACCGGAACATGGTCAGCGGCCGCACCTTCCATGACAACGGCGCGTTCGTCGGTCCTTGGATCAAGATGCTCGAAGCCGAAGCCGCCAAGAAGTAAGCCCATGCTTTCCCGCCGCGACTTCCTCCGCTCCGCCGGCCTCGCCGCCGCCGCGGTCGCCGCCGCGCCCGCCCTGCGGGCCCAGTCCGCGGAGCCGTTCCGCCTGCGGTACGTGCTCTCGTCCGCGATGTACGGCTACGCCCCGCTCGCGGAGGTGCTGCCCGAGGTCGCCAAGACCGGCAGCGAGTCGATCGACATCTGGTGCAAGGTGCACGGCGACCAGCGGGAGCAGGCCGCCGCGCTCGGCGACGAAGCCTTCGCGGCCCTCCTGAGCAAGCACGGCGTGAAGGTCGGCGTGAGCACCCGTTATCCGCTGGGGCCGTTCAAGCTCCAGGACGAGATGGCCTGGGTGAAGAAGCACGGTGGCACCACCGTCGTCTGCGGCAGCACCGGACCGAAGAATCCTGCCGGCGCCGCGGCCAAGGCGGCCATCGCCAAGTTCCTCGAAGACATGAAGCCGCATGCCGCCAAGGCCGAGGAGCTGGGCGTGCGCATCGCGATCGAGAACCATTCGAACCAGGCGTTGCACCATCCGGACTCCCTCCGCGCCTTCGCCGAGCTGAACAAGTCGCCCGCGCTGGGCGTGGCCTTCGCGCCGCATCACCTGCACGAGTGGGCCGACCAGATCCCGGCGCTGCTCCGTGACCTCGGTGCGCGCAACCTGCCGTTCATGTATTTCCAGGAGCACTCCGAGGGCATCTTCAAGAAGGCCTCGAAGGAAGAAGAGCTCCGTCAGATGGCCGGCCGCGGCAAGCTCGACTACCGACCGATCGTGAAGGCCCTCCGCGACATCCGTTTCGACGGCCAGGTGGAGCTGTTCATGCACCCCACGCCGCGCGGCATCCCCGTCCTGCCGACCACCGCCGAGGTCACCGGGCTCATCAACGAGTCGCGCGCCTACGTCGAGAAATGCGTCCGCGAGACCGCATGACGCTGCGCCTCGCGATCCTCCTCGGAGCCGTCGCGCTGCACGCCGAACCTTTGGTCACCGGGTTCGAGCGTTTCCACGCCGCCACGCCCACGGCCGAAGGTGGCCGACTGCTTTACAACGAGCTCGGTTGCGTCAACTGCCACGGCGGCGAGACCGGGCTGCCGGCTTTGCGCGGCCCCGCGCTCGCGACCGTCACGCAGCGCGTCCGCTCCGAGTGGCTCAGGAAATTCGTCGCCGATCCCGCGTCGGCCCACCCCGGCGCCGTCATGCCGCAGGTGCTGGCGAAGGCCGACGACAAGACGCTCGCCGCGATCGAACATTACCTCGCCTCGCTGAAGCCGAAGGCACCTGCCGCCAAGGGGCCGGCCCGGATCATGCACGTCAACGGAAGCCGCGGAGGGGAGCTTTTCCATACGCTCGGGTGCGTCGCCTGCCATGCGCCCGGAGCGGGCTACGTCCCGCCCGAGGGTGCGCCCCAGGCCTCTGAATTCACGCACCGCAGCGTCGCGTTCGGCGACCTCAAGGCCAAGTACAGCCTCGATAGCCTCGGAGCGTTCATCCTCGATCCGCTCAAGGTGCGGACCGACGGACGCATGCCCAAGACGGCCATGGACAAGCAGGACGCCATCGACATCGCGGGGTATCTCCTCGAGTTCCAGGGCAGCGACGGACGATTGGACAAGCCGGTGGTCGCCGTCGTCGCCGACAAGAATCTCGCGATCGCCGGACGCAAGGCCGTCATCGCCGCGCAGTGCGCCGCCTGCCATGAGCTGCCGAAGGACGCCGCGGCCAAGCCCTTGGCTTTGAAGAAGAACGAAGGCGGCTGTCTTGAGGCCGATCACGCCAAAGGCCCGCGCTATGCGCTTTCCGAAGCCCAGCGCGCCTCGCTGAAGCTCTTCCTCGCGAAGAAGGACGAAGCCGCCTCGCCGAAGCTCGCCGCCGACCTGACCCTCCAGGCGCTCAATTGCGTCGCCTGCCATGAGCGCGACGGGAAGGGCGGACCGGATGCGGCGCGTAAGCCTTATTTCCAGGGCGACCATAATCTCGGCGATACCGGTCGCTATCCGCCGCCCCTGACGGGCGTCGGCGGCAAGCTCCGTCCCGAGTGGCTGGCCAAGGTGCTCGCCCCGCGCGTCGACGCCAAGGGCGCCGAGCTGTTCACGAGCCATTATAAAGCGGACGAGACCCGCATCCGTCCCTACCTGAAGACCAAGATGCCGCAGTTCGGAGCGGCCACCGCCGCCCTCGCCAAGCTCCTCGGCGTCGCCGACGCGCGTGCCGCGCTGAAGTTCGAAGGCGGCGACGACACCGCCGGACGCAAGCTGCTGGGCACGCAGGGCGGAGCAGGGTGCATCACCTGTCATCGCTGGGGCGACCGTCCTTCGCTGGGCATCCAAGGTCCCGACATCAGCAACATCGCCGCGCGCCTGCAGGAAGGCTGGCTGCGCGAGTATCTCATCAATCCGGCGGGATATCGTCCGGGTACGCTGATGCCCTCGTTCTGGCCGGGCGGAAAATCGTTCAACCCCGGCATCCTTGGCGGCGATACCGACAGGCAGATCGCCGCGATCTTCAAGTTCGCCGAGAGCGCGAACGGCGAGCCGGAAGGCTTCCCGCAGAACCGCAACGGCGAGTTCGAGATCGTGCCCAAGGACCGCCCCGTCGTGCAGCGCGCGTTCCTCGACGGCGTGGGCGTGCGCGCGATCCTCGTCGGCTTCCCGACCGGCGTGCACCTCGCTTACGACGGCGACAAGGGCGGCCCCGGCCTCGCGTGGAAGGGACGATTCTTCGACGCCTACCTGACCTGGTTCTCGCGCTTCCCGACGTTCGAGAAGCCGATCGGCGAACAGGTCGTCGCCTGGCCCAAGCCCGCGGGACGATTCCTCGGTTACCGACTCGACGCCAGGGGCAACCCCACGTTCCTGAACGAGCAAGGCGGCGTGAAGGTCGAAGAGACCTACGAAGGCGTCGAGAACGGCCTGCGCCGCACCGTCACCTGGGCGCCCACGCCGGATTTCCAGCCCACCATCCATCATCCTGCCGGCCTCGCGCCCGCGGAGCTCCCCGCCACCGAAGGCCGACGCGTCTTCACCTACCTCTGGAAATGAAAGCCACGTTCGCCGCCTTTCTCGCCGCCGCTTCGCTTTCCGGGGCGTCTTACGACATCGCCGACATCCTGACCGCGAGCACCGCCGCCGACACGCGCGCCAAGGACTGGAAGCCGGGCGACGGGCTCGCCCTGGAGGTCAGCGGCATGGATTGGACCGCCGACGGCAAGCTCGCGCTCACCATCCGCAAAGGCGAGGTCTGGCTGCTCGACGGCGTCCTCGCGCCCAAGCCGGACAAGGTCGGCTACCAGCTCTTCGCCTCGGGCCTGCATGAGCCGCTCGGCCTCCTGCGCGACGGCAAGGACCTGCTCGTCACCCAGCGCACCGAGACCACGCGTCTGCGTGACACGAACGGCGACGGCGTTGCCGACGAATACCTCACCGCGGGCGCAGGTTGGAACGTCTCCGGCGCCTATCACGGTTACGCCTACGGACCCAAGCGCGACGGCAAGGGTCAGCTCTGGATCACCCTCAACCTGGACATGGGCGACCACTCCGACAACAAGGCGCCGTGGCGCGGCTGGGGCGGCGTCATCGGCCAGGACGGCAAGTTCGTGCCCATGGCGGCCGGCATGCGTTCGCCGTGCGGACTCGGCACGAACCTCGCCGGCGACATGTTCTGCGTCGACCAGCAGGGCACGTGGATCCCGACCACCCCGATCTACCATCTCCGCAAAGGCGCCTTCTTCCTGAACCCGGAAGGCATCGCCTCGCAGGAACGTCCGGAATCTCCGCTCAGGCTCTCCGCCAAGGTCCCCGAGAAGGTCCCTTATCCCGACGCCGTGAAGGCCTTGCCCGAGATGCGTCCGCCGGCGGTCTGGCTGCCTTATAACAAAGTCGGCCGCAGCGGCACCGACCTCGTCACGTGCGACGCCGGCGGCAGGTTCGGCCCGTTCGACGGCCAGATGTTCGTGGCCGAGTTCACCGACGCCAAGGTCAGCCGCGTCTTCATGGAGAAGGTCGACGGCGAGTATCAGGGCGCCTGCTTCCCGTTCGTCGGCGGTTTCGCCTCGGGCATCGTCCGCCTCGCCTTCGCGCCCGACGGTTCGCTCATGGTCGGCATGACCAGCCGTGGCTGGTCGTCGCTCGGCACCAAGGCCTACGGCCTGCAGCGTCTCCGCTACAACGGCACCCTGCCGTTCGCCATCAAGGAGATGAAGGCCAAGCCCGACGGCTTCGAGCTCGTCTTCACCAAGCCCGTCGACGCGGCCCGGGCCGGCGACGTCGCCTCCTACCGCATGACCAACTACACGCTCTTCTATTCGGGCGCGTATGGCAGCGACGAGATCCAGGCCGCGCCGAACGCCATCGTCTCGGCCCAGGTCGCCGCGGACGGCCTCAGCGTGCGGCTCAAGGTCGACGGCCGCCGGGAACTTTACATCCACGAACTCCATGCGGACGGCCTCCGTTCGGCCGCCGGGGAACCGCTCGACCATGCGGACGCGTATTACACGCTGAACCGCATCCCGAAGAACTGACTCGCAACGAAAGGGTAATCCTTTCCTCTTGGGGGCTTGGCCGCCGCCCCTTCCATCCGCTCGGAACTCGGACCCACGCTGAAGCTGGCCGTCCCGATCATGCTCGGGATGCTCGGCTACGGGCTCATGTTCGTCGTGGACGTGGCCATGGCGGGCCACCTCGGCGAGACCGCGCTCGCGGCGTCGGCCCTGGCCTCGAACCTCAACTACATCCCCTACGTCTTCGGCATCGGGGTCGTCGGGGCCATCGCCGTGTACCAGTCGCAGGACAACGGCGCCGGCGTCGAGGAATCCGCCCCGGCGATCCTGCGGCATGGCATGACGC
Organism: Verrucomicrobiota bacterium; assembly: GCA_030834165.1. GTDB lineage: Bacteria > Verrucomicrobiota > Verrucomicrobiia > Opitutales > UBA953 > UBA953. The sequence continues at coordinate 15,263 of JAURFU010000026.1, read as the reverse complement.
TCGCGCTCGCGCTGGGCGTGGTCACCGCCGCCCTCACGCACTGGGCGGCGCGTTTCCTGCCGCTGCTCGGTTCGTCGCCGGAGGTCACCGCCGAGACGCACGACTTCTTCGTCATCATGGCCTGGGCGATGGTGCCCGGCCTGGCCTTCCATGCGTTGCGCGGGCATCGCGATTCGCAGCACCAGCCGTGGATCTCGCTGGCCTGGCTGGCGGCGGGCATCCTCGCCAACATCTTCTTCAATTGGCTCTGGATGTTCGGCCATGGGGGCTTCCCGGCCATGGGTCTCGCGGGGGCCGGCTGGGCCACGCTCGCCTCGCGCATCCTGATGCTCATCGGCCTCTGGGTCACGCCGGGCCGCGGTGAGGTGCGCTGGGCGGACGGACTGCAGCTCGCCGTCTTCCGTCGCCTGCTCGCCACCGGCTGGCCGGCCGGGCTGCACAGCCTCAGCGAAGTCGGCATCTTCGCGGTCGTGCCGGTCATGGCGGGTTGGATCAACGCCACCGCGCAGGCCGCTCACCAGGTCGCCATCAGCACCGCCTCCGCCGCGTTCATGCTGCCGCTGGGGCTGGGCATCGCCGCGGGTATCCGCGTCGGTGAGGCCTACGGGGCCAAGGATGCGCGCAAGGTGCAGGCCGTCGGCTTGGGCGCGATGATGCTCGGCGGCCTCATGATGGGGGCTTACGGACTCGCCATGATCCTCCTGCGGCCGTTGCTCATGGAGACCTACGGCGTGGCCGGGACCGAGACCGCCGCGCTGGCCTCGAGCCTGCTCGTCTTCGCGGCCATCTGGGCGCCCTTCGACGGCGTGCAGGTCGTGGCCGCCTATCTGCTCCGCTCGGTGAACCGGGCCGCGTGGGCATCGTGGAGCGTCTTCATCGTCTACTGGCTCTTCTGTCTGCCTTTGGCGCTGGCCTTGGCGTTCCCGGCCGGCTTCCGTCTCTTCGGCCTGCCCGTCGGGCGCTGGGGCATGGGCGCCGCGGGCATCTGGATCGCCTTGGCGACCGGGCTCATCCTGGTCTCGCTGGTGATGGGATGGAAGTTCCGGCGTTCGGCCCAGACGGACGTGGACGCCTGAGTCGTCACCTCGCCGCCGCTTTTCGGTCGAGAGAACTTAACACGGCCGGCCTTGCGTGGGGCGACCCCTGGCTACCCTTGAGGACGCACCCCAATGCGCCTCACCCATACCATCACCCTTCGCCGGGAGACGGAAGAAGATCCGGAATACGGTTTCCGCGAGGAAACCGCCGCCGACATGATTCATCAGTCGCTTGAGAAACTCCAGCTGCTCGCGTGCGAACTGCGCGCCTGCGGGACGTATCCCCGGGCGATCGAACGCGTCTGTGACTACGTCGTGCACGACCCCGTGTACGCCGATTCCACCCGATCGCTCTTCCGAACCACCCTGGAGTCCCTGCGACGTCGCGCCGTCTAGGCCGCGCGACGGAAGCCGCCGTTCCTCGGGCCGACCCCGGGGCGGGGCGCCGTCGTCTCCTGATCCGTAAAACAAAGAAGCCGACCTTGCGGTCGGCTTCTCGGAGGGCTGCCAGGGCGGCTTACTTGAGCGAGCAGCTGGTCGAAGCCGTCGGGACGATCTCGACCTTACGGTGCTCGGCGTCCCACTTCACGAGGCCGTCGGCCTTGGCGAAGAGGGTGTGGTCGCGGCCCATGCCGACGTTACGGCCCGCGTTCATGCGGGTACCGCGCTGGCGGATGATGATCGAGCCGGCGGTGGCGAATTCGCCGCTGTAAAGCTTCACGCCGAGGCGCTTGGAGGTGGAGTCGCGGCCGTTGGAGGAAGTGCCGCCGCCTTTCTTTGTTGCCATGGTGGGTGGACGTTAAGGGTTAAGCAGAGATGGACTCGACCTTGATCACCGACAGTTCCTGGCGGTGGCCGCGGCGGCGGTAGTAGCCCTTACGGCGGCGGTGCTTGAAGATGTCGATCTTCTCGCCGCGCTTGTTCTCAAGGATCTTGGCGGTGACCTTCGCGCCGGCGACGGTCGGGGTGCCGATCTTGGCGGAGGCGCCTTCGCCGACCAGGAGGACCTGGTCGAAGGTGAGGACGTCGCCTTCGTTCTTACCAGGGTACTGGTTGACGATGAGGATGTCGCCCTGAGTGACGGTGAATTGGCGACCGGAGGTGATAAATGTGGCCTTCATGGCTGTCGGAAGGTCGGAGCAAACGGACTCGAGGGGGGTTGGCAAGGGGAATTGTCGGGTGATTAGGGGTAGGGTGACAGCAGGGCTAGGGTTGGGGCTAGGGTCAGGGCTAGGAATTGCCGAAGTAGGGGTGCAGGGCAGTGGATTTGGAGGTAAAACAGTTAAAAAGAGGTTTTCCGGGGTGGTTCGGCTTTCCCTGACGAGGGGAGGGGGCTAATCCTTGGGGATGAACCCTTTCTATCAAAACGGACCGTTCGAGGAGCCTCTCGACCCGGATGCGGCCCTTGCCAAGGAGCTGACCCGTAACCTGTCCCGCGGTCCGACCATCCATGCTTCGGCTTACGTCCACGCCAAGGCGGCCGTGATCGGCAACGTCACCGTCGGAGCCAAGGCCAGCGTCTGGCCCTGCGCCGTGCTCCGCGGCGACATCGCTCCCATCGAGGTCGGCGAAGGCAGCAACATCCAGGACGGCGCCGTGGTGCATGTCGCCGACGGGCTGCCGGCCAAGGTCGGCGCGCGCGTGACCGTCGGGCACCTCGCGATGATCCACGCCTGCGTGATCGGCGACGAATGCCTCATCGGCATGCACGCCACCATCCTCGACGGCGCGGTGGTCGGCGCGCGCTCGATCGTGGGCGCCAACTCCCTCGTCACCAAAGGCACCCAGGTCCCGCCCGGCTCGCTCGTCATGGGTTCGCCCGCCAAGGTCGTGCGCCCTCTCACGTCCGCCGAGCAGGCCGCCTTGCCCGGCTGGGCCGAGAAATACGTCAAGGTCGCCGCGCATCACCGCCGCTTCGATTGAGCGTCGTCGCCGCCAGTCAGCCCGTGCTCGGAGGCGCCGAGTGGCGTGCCCTTCGCGCGGCGCATGAGGCCCGCGCGGACCGACTCGTCGACGCGCGTCGTGAGCGCGCGCGGAAAGGCGTGCCCGACCCCGTCGAAGATTTCCTCTTCACCTATTACCCGTTCCGGCTGGCCGCGTTGCGACGATGGACGCCGGGCGCCGGCGTCGCGCTGGCCGAGGCGGACGAACTCGCCGACGGCCGTCGCTTCCTCCGCGGGGCCGACGGCCTCGTCCGCGTCGCCTTGCCGGACGAAGCCCAGGCCGGACGCCTCGCCTTCAGCCTGAAGCTCTGCCGGGCCGTCGCGGGGCGCGCGGCGTTCCTTGGCTGCTTCGGCCTGCATGAGTGGGCGATGGTCTACGGCCAGGCCGAGCAGCGCCGCCATGGCGCGTGGCCCCTGCGTCTCGGCGCGGAAGGCACCGACGCCGTCGTACGCGCGATGCCCGTGCGTTGCACGCACTACGACGCCTTCCGTTTCTTCACGCCGGGGGCGCGGCCGCTGAACAAACTCGCGCCCACGCTCGAGGCGCGCGTCGAGAATGAGCAGCCCGGCTGCGTGCATGTCACCATGGACCTCTTCAAGTGGTCGATGAAGGCCCAGCCGTGGGTGTCGGCCGAGCTCGCCGCGGACGCCTTCGAGCTCGCGCACGTCGCGCGGACCGTCGACATGCGCGCGAGCCCTTATGATTTCTCGGCCATCGGCCTGAAGCCCATCGCGATCGAGACCGCGGAAGGGCGGGGCGAATACGAAGCCGAGCAGCGCCGGTTGTCGGCGCTCGCCGAGCCGGTGCGGGCGCGGCTTATCGCCGAGCTCGGGCGCGCGCTCGCCTGACGGGCGGGCGCAAAAAAGGCGGACCGCAAGGTCCGCCTTTCGTCCGGAGGGAACGATTGCTCAGGGCAGGCGCTCGACGACGAGATCCTTGTAGTCGACCTTGCAGCCGGGGTCGTGGGCCTGGATGGCGAAGGTGCCGTTGCCGAGCTTGCGACCGGGCATGCCCTTGGGCGGGGTCCAGTCTTCGGGCTGGGTGAAGTCGACGGTCTGCTTGCCGTTGATCCAGATCTGGATGCGCTTGCCTTCGACGCGGATGCGGTAGTCGAACCACTCGTTGTCCGGCGCGGCCGGAGTGTTCAGGACGTCGCGGACGGCATAGAGGCCGCCGGTGCGCTTGATGTCCTTATGGCTGCCGTTGACCTGGCACTCGTAGCCTTGGGAGGGCCAGCCCTTGTCTTCGTAGGCCGTGTGGAAGTAGAGGCCCGAGTTGGCGCCCGGGTAGGTCTTCACCTTCGCCTTGAAGTCGAAGTTCGTGAAGTTCGCCTTACCGTCGGCGCCGACGAAGAAGAGGTGACCCTGGCCGCCGCGGATCTGGAGGACGCCGTCCTCGACCTTGTAGGTGCCTTCAGGGGAGTTCTTCGAGGCCTTCCATCCGGCGAGGGACTTCCCGTCGAACATCTGGATGGTCTCACCGGCGTAGGCGGCATAGGAGCTCAGGAAGAGCGCGGCCGTGGCCAGCAACGTGGTGCGGAGGGGGGAGGAGGTGCTCATGGGGTGAGCCTCCAAACAAGCCTTTTTCCGCCGGGTGGCAAAGATTAAGTGAAGACCTTGATGCCGGCCTCGCGCATCTCGAGCAGGCGCTTCTTCAGCGTCGAACGGTTGATGCCGAGGATCATCGCGGAACGCAACTGGTTGCCGCGCGTCTCCTCCATCGCCCGCTTGATCATCTCCGTCTCGATGGCCGTCAGGATGAACTTGCCGTCGCCGGCGCGCCCCTGCTTGTAGATGGCGTCGTAGGCGGAACTGACGCCGAGGGAGGCTTCGGCGGGAGCGGCCGCGGCCGGCGCGGAGGGGCCGGGGTCCGCGCTGGCGGCCGGCGCGACGGCGGCCGGCTTGCGCGGATTGAGGACGTCCTGCGGGAGGTCCTTCGCGAGGATGGTCTCGCCTTTGGCGAGCACGTTGGCGCGCTGCACGACGTTCTCGAGTTCGCGCACGTTGCCCGGCCAGTCGTAGGCGAGGAGGGCGTCGAGGGCTTCGTCGGAGAGGCGCTTCGGCTTGAGCTTTTTGGCCGCGGCCTGGCGCTGCAGCATGTAGTCGACGAGCAGCGGCACGTCGCCCTTGCGGCGGCGCAGGGCGGGCAGGCGGATGCGGAAGACGTTGAGGCGGTAGTAGAGGTCCTCGCGGAACTGGCGCGAGGCGACCATGGCTTCGAGGTCCTTGTTGGTCGCGGCGACGAGGCGCACGCTGACCTTGAGGGTCGACGTGCCGCCGACGCGCTGGATCTCGCCTTCCTGGATGGCGCGGAGGACCTTCGTCTGCGTGGGCAGGGACATGTCGCCGATCTCGTCGAGGAAGATGGTGCCGCCGTCGCAGAGCTCGAACTTGCCGGGTTTCTGGTTGGTCGCGCCGGTGAAGGCGCCCTTCTCGTGGCCGAAGAGCTCGGACTCGATCAGGTTCTCGGGGATCGCGGCGCAGTTGACGGCGAGGAACGGGCCCTTGGCGCGGAGCGAGTGCTGGTGGATGCAGCGGGCGACCAGCTCCTTGCCCGTGCCGCTTTCGCCGGTGATGAGCACGGTCGCGTCGCTGGCGGCGACCTGGCCGATGGACTTCAGGACCTCCTGCATCGGTTCGGAGCTGCCGACGATGCCTTCCTTGTAGTCGGCCGGGTTGACGAGCATGCGCGTCGAGCGCGTCGCGGAGGCGAGGTCGCGGCGGGCGGAGAGGGCCTTGTCGACGAGCGCGATGAGCTTCGCCTGGTCGAACGGCTTCATCACGTAGTCATACGCGCCGAACTTCATCGCCTCGATCGCGGTCTGCGTGGTGCCGAACGCGGTCATGAGGATGACCATCGCCTGCGGCTGCGCGCCGCGGAGCATCTGCAAGGTCTCGATGCCGGTCATGCCGCCCATGCGGTTGTCGAGGAGGATGACGTCGGGCTGGTCGCGCTTGGCGGCGACGACGCCGGCTTCGCCGCTGTCGGCTTCGATCACGGTGTGGCCGAGGCCCGCGAGCGCGCGACGCAGGGAGTAGCGCAGGTCCTTATCGTCGTCGATGACCAGGACTTTGGCGTTCGGGGCGGCGGGGTTGGCACTCATGATGAGTAAAAGTAGGCAGAATCCGTGCCATTGGATGCCGTCTCTCTAAAATGACCTAATACGGGCTTTCGGCAACCCAGAGATGCTCAAATTTGAGCAAAAAACCCACAGTTGACCCCTTGCCAATGCCAATCGGTCGGTAATCCTCGGTTTCATGCCTGCTTGGCGCAAACGTGGGGTGGGGGTGGTCATCGCCCTCTTGGCCTTGTTCCTGGTCGGCTCGAACGCCTGGATCTGGTCGGCGGGGTGGGGTCGGTTCGCGGCTGAGCCGAGCGGTGTTCCAGCTCAGGCCGTGCTCGTCGTGCTTGGCACGGATGAGTTCGTCCAAGGGACGTCGGAGCATTCCGGGACCTTCCGTCCGCGCATCGCCGCCGCCGCGGAGCTCGCACGCTCCGGCCGGGTGAAGCTCGTCGTGACTTCCGGCACCGACGTCCATGCGCGCGCGATGGCCGAACGGCTGCGTGAGGCGGGCGTGACCTGTCCGATCGTCGAAGACCCTTACGGTTGGCGCACCTTGGACTCCGTCCTGCGGGCCAAGGCGTATTATCCTGACGACGAGGTCGTGTTCGTCTCGCAAGGCTGGCATTGCGTGCGCGCCCTCTGGCAGGCCGACCGCGTCGGGCTGCGATCGACGGCTTACCCTGCCGCTTTCGGCGAAGGCTGGCGGCCGGTGATGGGTTGCCTGCGTGACTGTTTCGCGAAGCCGAAGGCCGTGATCGATTACCTGATGGGCAATCCGCTGACCGCGCCGGTGCCGGCGGACCAAGGCAATCTTCCGTACCGCTGAGTCAGGCGCGTTCGTGTCGTCCGTCGGGCCGGCGCGTCAGCACGCCGCGGATCTCCATCATCGTGAGGCTCACCGCGGCCTCGGCGACGCCGCAGTCCGCGAGCGCGGCCAGGCTCTCGGCGTCGTGCGCCGCGCCTCCCGCGAAGTGCGGCAGCCACCGGGCGAACTCCGGCGGATCGTCGACCAAGGCCAAGGCCGGCTGGCCGCGGCATTCGCCCAGCTCCGTCAGGATGTCGTCGACCGAGCTCACGAGCGTCGCGCCTTCGCGGATGAGCGCATGGCAGCCGCGGCTCGCGGGACTGTCGGCGCGTCCCGGCACCGCGCAGAGCGTCCGGCCGAGGTCGCCGGCGAAGCGTGCGGTGATCATGCTGCCGCCGTCGACGTCGGTCTCGACCACGACCATCACGCGGACGAGTCCGGCGACGATGCGATTGCGTTGCGGGAACGTCTGCCGGTCCGCCGGCCGGCCGAGCGGAAACTCGGAGAGCACGCAGCCGTCGGCCTTCATCTTCGCGCGGAGGCGCACCGCTTCGGGTGGAAAGGTGAGGTCGAGACCGTGGCCGACGACCGCCGCGGTCCGCCCGGCGGCGTCCAAGGCTCCCTCGTGCGCCGCGGTGTCGATGCCGCGGGCCAGGCCGCTGACGATCCACCAGCCCTGTTGCGCGAGGTCGCGCGCGAACGACCGCGCCAGCGAGGCCCCGTAGGTCGTGCAGTGCCGCGAGCCGATGATGCCGACCGCGCGTTCCGTCGGGAAATTCTCGCCCTCCGCGTAGAGCACCAGCGGCGGATCCCAGAGGCGCGCCAAGCCGGCCGGCCAGGCGGTGTCGTCCTCGCCGAGGAGGCGGAAGCCGAGGTCACGCACGCGGCCCATCTCCTTGGCCCAGTCGAAAGCGCGCGCGGCGATGGCCGCGGCGACAGGCCGGCTCACGCCTTCGACCTTGGCGAGCTGGTCCGCCGGGGCGCCGAGGGCCACGGAGAGGTCGCCCCCGAAGGCTTCGCGGAGGCGACGCACCGTGACCGGCCCGACGCCTTTGAGGCCGTTGAGCAGGACGCGTTGCGCGAGCGGGTCGGTCGGGATCGGCTGCATCCCGCCAGCCAGCGCGGCCGGGTCAGTCGCGCAAGGCCGGGGACAGCCCAGCCAGGAGGTCGGTGGTTCTCACCGCTTCCTCACCCTGGGTTTCCCTCAGCCAGTCGGCGGCGCGCGCATGCCACGTCGTCGCCAGCACCACCGCGTCGAACGCGGACAGGCCGAGTTCATGGCGACGCGCCAGCACCGATGCGACGATGCCGGCGAGCAGGTCGCCGGAACCGCCGCGGGCGAGCACCGGTCCGCCGAAAGGAACATGCAGGATGCGGAGGCCGTCGGTGACGCAGGTCAGCGGTCCTTTGAGGACGACGATGCTCTTCGTCCTACGGGCGTAGGCGCGGGCCGCTTCGACGGAGGCCGGGCGGCCGCTCAGGCGTTTGAATTCGCCGGCGTGCGGCAGGAGCACCAGGACGGACACCTTCTTCGCCGCGGCGACCACCGTCGGGCGGAGCGCGTCGGCGTCGAGCACGAGAGCGCCTGTCACGGCGGAAGCAAACGCGCGGATAAGGGCGGCGGCCTTCTCTCCCATGCCCGAGCCGAGCAGGATCGCGTCCTTATCGGCGAGCAGGGGGCGGAGCTCCTTCCGGTTGGCGGTCGAGAGCGTGCCGTCCTTGCCGGTGCGCAGGCCGCGCCACATCGCTTCGGGATAGGCGACGGCGGCTTTCTTACGGACGGATTCCGGCAGGCAGGTCGTGACCAAGGCCGCGCCGGAGCGCAGCGCGGAGGCCGTGTTCATCAGCACCGCGCCGGGCATGCGCTCGGAACCACCGACGATGAGGAGGCGGCCGTGGTGACGTTTATCGCTGCGCGCCCGCCGCGGTTTGCGGAGCGGGGTCAGCGATGTCGCCGTCACGCAGGCCTCTTCGGTCTCACCGAGCGGCAGGCCGATGTCGAGGACCCGGAGGCGACCGACGAACGGGGCGGCCTTCGGCGAGAGCAGCGGACGCTTCAGGCAGCCGATGGACACCGTGAGGTCGGCGCGGAAGGCCGGACCCGCGGCGTCGTCGCCCAAGCCGCTGGGCAGATCGACCGCGATACGCAGTCCGCGGAGCGCGTCGTATGTGCGAAGGAAGGCGCGGAGCTCGGCCGAGAGGGGCGAGCGGAAGCCTTGGCCGAGGATGCCGTCGAAGATCAGGTCGAACTCGTGCGTGGCCAGCTGACGGAGGTTGGCCGCGGCGACGATGCCGATGCGGACGCCCTTCTTCCGTAGGGACCATGCGCGCCGGGCCTGCGGACGGGCGGGGCCGCCCTCGGCGAAGACCGCGACGATCTCCGTGCCGGCGCGGGCGCAACGCAGCGCGGCGAGGAAAGCGTCGGCTCCGTTGTTACCCTTGCCGGCGAGGACCAGGATGCGTTCCGGCTTGCGGCCGAGGAGGGCGAGGGCTTCGTCGCCGACGCCACGGGCGGCCCGGTTCATCAGCTCCCAAGAAAGCTTCGCGTCGCCGTCGATGAACGCCGCTTCGGCCGCGGCGGCTTCGGCGCAGGAGAGGACCGGGAGGCGGGCGGAGCTCATGGCGTCAGCGGACCAGCACCGCGAAGGCCTGGGCCAGCGCGTCGGTATGCGTGAGCGAGATGAGCAGGCGCGAAGCGCCCCGGGCCGCGAGCAGCGCCTGAGCCTTGTCGTCGAGCACGACGACCGGTTCGCCGGCGGGACCGTTGAGCACGCTCACGCCCGTGAGCGACAGTTCGGCGCCGAGGCCCGTGCCGAAGGCCTTGCTCGCGGCCTCCTTGGCGGCGAAGCGGGCGGCCAGCGAAGGATAAGGGTCGGCCTTGGCGAGGCAGAGCTGCTGTTCGGCGGGCGTGAAGACCTTGTCGAGGAAGGCGGCGCCGTGCTTCACGTGCGCCGAGCGGATGCGGTCGACCTCCGTGAGGTCCACGCCGACGCCGAGCACGTTGCCGCCTGCGAGGTTCATGCCGACGGCTTGAGGCGGCCCTTCATCTCCGCGACCGCGCCGCGGATACCCGTGAACAGGGCGCGGGCGACGATCGAGTGGCCGATGTTGAGCTCGTGCAGGTGCGGGAGCGTCAGGATCGCGCGGATGTTGTCGTAGTTGATCCCGTGGCCGGCGTTGACGATCAGCCCGAGGCGATGGGCCAGTTCGCAGCCCGCGCGCAGGCGTTCCAGCTCGGCGGCGGCCGCCGGGGATTTCCAGGCGTTGGCGAAGGCGCCCGTGTGGAGTTCGATGACCGGGGCGCCGACGGCGACCGCGGCTTCGATCTGGTGGGCGTCGGGCCCGATGAACAGCGAGACCTCGATGCCGGCGGCCTTGAGCACGTGGGTCGTCTCCTTGACGCGGGCGAGCTGGCCGGCGACGTCGAGGCCGCCTTCGGTCGTGACCTCTTCGCGCGATTCCGGGACGAGGCAGACCGCGGCCGGTTTCAGCTTCCGCGCGAAGGCGTTCATCGCGGGCGTGCAGGCCATCTCCAGGTTGAGGCGGACGCCGGGCAGGGCGGCGATCGCATGGACGTCGGCGTCCTGGATGTGGCGGCGATCCTCGCGCAGGTGCAGCGTGATGCCGTCGGCGCCGCCCGCGAGGGCCTCGCGCGTGAAGGCGACCACGTCGGGCTCGGCGTGCGGCGACGGGTGCGCGCCGCGATAACGCGCCTGGCGGAGCGTCGCGGCGTGGTCGATGTTGACGCCGAGGAGGAGAGGGCGGGAGGGGGTCATTTCTTCAGCTTGTCGAGGGCCTTCTGGATCTTCTCCGATTCGAGCCGGAGCCGGCGGGCCCGATCCTTGTCATCGCATTTGTCGAAGTAGCCTTGGATAAGGTCAAGCAGTCCTGCGACCGCCTGCAGCCGGAAGACGTCCGCGCCGGCGGCGCCGCCGAGCTTCCGCTTGTACACCCGCTCGATCTCCGAGAGGAACGCCGCCTCCATCCGGGCGTCGCCCTTCACGGCCTGGTAGTAGCCTTCGAGCAGGGCGCGGAAGGTCGGCAGGTGGTCGGCGTTCTCCTCCAGCGCGCGCCGGTGCATGCTCGCGAGCTTTTCGGCGTTCTTGGCCCGGTCGGCCATCAGGACGGCGGATTCGCGTTCGACGGCCTTCTGGATCAGGTCGTAGCGGGTGCGGTCATACCCCCCGCGCCGCTTCTTCTCGGACATCAGTCGGTCATAGGCCCGCTTGCAGGTCAGGAAGATCTCATCCTGGGACATCGTCGGGAAGAGGTGCTTCGCCTCCATGTCGTCGGCGAGCTCGCGCATGTCCGGCCAATCGTCGAACGCGCGGCGCATCTCGAGGACGAAGAGCTTCCACTCCTCGGTCTTCACCTTCGGACCCAGCGCCTCGAGGCAGGCGGCGTAGGCGCGCCAGGCTTCGAGGCAGCGGTTGGCCGCGAGCACCGCGAGCCGCAGGCATTCGTGCTGGGCTTCGAGGTCGCCGCCGTCGCCGAAGATCTGCGCCGCCAGCTGCAGGCGCTGGGACTTCGCGAAACGCTCCGCTCGACGCTGGGGGTCGCCCAGGATCTGCACCTCGAATTCGCCGATGCGCCGGCCCGTCTGCGGATCGGTCGTCTCGCCGCAGGCGTAGCCGTCGTTGTAGCGGCCCGTGTTCATGTTCCATTCCTTGTCCTTGCGTTGGTAGGCGAACCAGGCGTGCCCGCCGCGGTTGCCGTCGCCGGTGACGTAGGCGGCGGGGATCCCGTAGGCGCGGGCGGTGTTGGCGGCGAAGTGGGCCTGGTGCATGCAGATCCCGCCGAGCTCGAAGATCTCCTTGAGCGTACCTTCCGTCGGCTTGGCCAGGCGGGTCTTCTCCTGGGTCACGTAATCCATGCGGTAACGGATCATCCCGTAGCTCGGCGCCCATTCCGAGAGCGAGCGGAGCTTCGGATTGGCGAGGGCCCAGGCCATCTCCTCCTCGGTGGCCGTGGCGCCGACGACCCAGACGAGGTCTCCGGGCGGCGCCTTGCGGACGTCGCCCACGAGCCTGCCGGCCTCGGCGGCGTTCTTGAAGTAACGATAACGCTCGAGCGCGTCCGCCGAGCAGGCCTCGCCGCCGTCGAAGCGGGACCAGCGCAGCGGCTTGTCGAAGACGAGGGCGCAGGCGATCTGCAGGTTGTCATAACGGCCCCGTTGCGCGGGCGTATCATCGGCCGCGAGCCGCGCCCAGACGCGCAGCGCTTCGGAGGCGTCGTCCGCGGGCTTCAAGGTCAGCGCGAATTTCTCGAGCAGGTCGGCGCGGCCGACGAGTTCGGCGAGCAAGGCCGGCTGGCCCTCGCCGCCTTGGGCCGCCGTGCGGAGGTTCTCCGCGCCCACCCGGCGGATGAAGAGGGCCTGCGTCATCCCGAGGGCGAACGCGCGGCTTTCCCAGAGACGGTTATGCCGTTCGACGCCGTCCGTCGAAGAAGTCGCGGCGAGCGCGGGCAGCAGCCCTTTCTGGAGACGGACCAGATGGTCCTCCCACTTGCCGTCCTTGAGCCGCTCCTGCGCGTCGGCGACGAGCACGGCCGGGAACTTCGGGTCGTTCAGGGCGGCGCCGCCGAAGACATAGGGTTTGATCTCGACCACCACCGGCTTGGCCTCGGGTTCGACCTTCGGCGTCTCGGTCATCTTCGGAGGAGCGACCGGCGTCACGGGCTTGGCCTCGACCACGACGACCGGAGCCTTCTCCGGCTCGACGACCTTGGGTGCTTCGACGGCCTTGGGGGTTTCTTTCACCACGACGACTTCCGGCGGCCGGCGCGTGTTCTGCCAGACGTACCAGCCCGCGGCCGCGAGGAGCGCGCCACCGATGAGCAGCGCCGGCCAGTTCGTCTGACTGCGACGATGGGCGAGGATCGGCGCGGGTTTCTTCGGCGTGGGGGATTGGCTGGCCATCGTGGGAGGGGCGTGAGGATGCCCGCCGGAGGGGGTTGGTCAAAAGAACATCGCCCGTCTCGGCGGATAATCCCCGACTCAGCCCGGCTTGGGGGCCTTGCCGCGTTCCAGCGTCAGGCGCAGGGACGGGGCCGTCGGCGACTTCCTGAGCTTCGCGAGGGATTCCGGGTCGCCGGCGTGGACCAGCTCGCCGCCGGCGTTGCCGCCTTCGGGTCCGATCTCGAGGACCCAGTCGGCCTCGGCGATCACGTCAGGGTGATGTTCGATGACCACGACCGTGTGGCCTTGGTCGACGAGCGCGTGCAGGAGTTCGATCAGGCGACGGCAGTCGGACTGGTGCAGGCCGATGGTCGGCTCCTCGAGGATGTAGAGGTTGGGACGGATCTCGCCGCGCGAGCGCTCGCGGAAGGTGGGCAGGCCTTGGGCGAGTTCGCTGACGAGCTTGAGCCGCTGGGCTTCGCCGCCCGAGAGCGTCGGGCTGCTCTGGCCGAGCGTCAGGTAGCCAAGGCCGGTCTTCACCATCAGGCCGCAGAGGTCGCCCAGCTTGGCGTCGAACGAAAGGAAAGCCGCGGCTTCCTCGAACGTCATCGCGAGGAGATCCGCGGCGGATTTGCCGTTCCAGCGGATCGCCTTGGCGGCGGAGCCGTAGCGCGTGCCCGCGCACTCCTCGCACGGCACGTAGGTGTCGGGCAGGAAGCTCATCTCGAGCTTGATGCGGCCCGCGCCGGAGCACGCTTCGCAGCGTCCGCCGGAAGTATTGAAGGAGAAGAAGCCCGCGCCGTGTCCGCGGATCGCGGCTTCGGGAAGGGAGGCGAGACGCTCGCGGATGAGGTCCCAGGCGCCGACGTACGTCGCCGGCGTCGAACGCGGCGTCTTGCCGATCGGTTCCTGGTCGACGACGACCAGCTGGCGGAAGCCCTTGAGTCCGGACAGCGAGGCGAAGGCCGGCTTCCCTTCATGGGAGACCACGCCGAGCGCCTCCTTGCCCGTGACCCCGTCCTTTTTCTTCGCGATGGCCGCGCGGATCGCAGGCGCGAGCAGGTCGGTGACCAGGGTGGATTTGCCGGCGCCGGAGACGCCGCAGACGACGGTCAGGCGGCCGGCGGGAATCTGCACGTCGAAACCCTTGAGGTTGCGCAGTGAGGCGTCCTTGAGGCGGACCCACGAGGCGGGCGCGCCCTTGCCGGCGACGGGCCGGCGCGAACCGCGGAGCGGATGCGGGATGGCTTCCTTGAGGAAACGTCCCGTCACCGAGTCGGCGCGCTTCTCGAGCGCGGCCGCGGTGCCTTGCGCGACGATCTCGCCGCCGTGGACGCCCGCGCCCGGACCCATGTCGACGACCAGGTCGGCGGCGCGCATCGTGTCTTCGTCGTGTTCGACGACCAGCACCGTGTTGCCGCGGTCGCGGAGTCCCTTGAGCGAGCCGATCAGGCGGTCGTTGTCGCGCGGGTGCAGGCCGATGCTCGGCTCGTCGAGGACGTAGAGCGCGCCGGAGAGCGTCGAGCCGAGCTGCGCCGCGAGGCGGATGCGCTGGGCTTCGCCGCCGGAGAGCGTGTCCGCTCCGCGGTCGAGGGCGAGGTAGCCGAGGCCGACCGAATCGAGGAAGCGCAGGCGGGCGGCGATCTCGGGCAGGAGCGCGCCGACGATGGCCTTCTCACGTGCCTCCAGCTTGAGGCCGGAGAGGAAGGCGAGGGATTCGTCGGGCTGCAGGCGGAGCAGGCCGGGCAGGGACAACGAGCGGCCCTTTGGACCGAGGAGCTTCACCGAGCGTCCGATCGGACCCAGGCGTTCGCCGTGGCACGACGGGCAGACCGTGTCGCCCACGCGGTCCGCGATGGCGTTCTCGTTGATGGACTCCTCTTCGTCGGAGGAGAAGGTCGACACCTCGAGGCCGTGGCCGCGGCAATCCGGGCACCAGCCGCGCGGCGAGTTCCAGGACAGGTGCTTCGGATCGACCTCGGGGAACGACTCGCCCGTGGCGGGGTCGCTCCGCGACGTCGAAAGGTAGGCGACCTGACGGCCGTCGGGCGCGAGGAGCACGCAGGCGTCCTTGCCGGCCGCGAGCGCCTGGCGCACGAGCGTGCGGAGGGCTTTCTCGCCGGAGTCCTCGGTCTCGTCGGGCAGACGGATCAGTCCGTCGGCGCGGAGTTCGCCGAAGACCGCGTCGACGTCGTGTTCCGAGTAACGGTCGAGTCCTTCGAAACCTTCGACCGCGAGCATCTCGCCGTCGCAGCGCAGGAGGCGCAGGCCCTTCGACTCGGCCCATTCGGCGAGCGGGCGGTGGTGGCCCTTGCGGGCGCGGACGAGCGGGGCGGCGACGAGCAGCGAACCCTTCTTCAGGGCCTTGGCCTGCCTGGCGACCAGGCGGACGACCGCGTCTTCGGTCATCTCCTCGAGCGGCTCGCCGGTCGTCGGGCTGTGCAGCACGCCGGCGCGGGCGAAGAGCACGCGCAGGTACTGGGCGACCTCGGTGACCGTGGCCACGGTCGACTTCGC
>JAURFU010000025.1 GCA_030834165.1 Verrucomicrobiota bacterium | reverse complement strand
TGGCGATGGGTCGGTAACCTTTGAAATCCTTGAAGGGCTCGCCGAGCGCATGGGCGGAGAGGAATACCGCCGTGGTCGCACCGCCTCCGAGTTCCACCTGTAAGTGCACCTGACTGGCAACGGTGAGCTGCGGGATTTCCAGGAAGAGCCGGCGGCCGCCCTCCATGAGATGCGCCGACGCCACGCTGAGCACGTCATGCCCGGCGACGGAGGGATGTCTGACCGAATACTCCGGCGATCCGTAAGCCCGGCCGTACAGGTAGTTCCAAGCCTGCGCGAAGTGCCGGCCGGCTTGCGCGGCCTCGGCGCCCAAGGGAGCATCGAAACTCAGCATGACGCCGTTGTCGCGGACTTCATGGCCGACCAACACGGGCACGCCGCCGATGTGCCTCACGCGCTGAAGACTCCCGTCGTCAGGCGTGTAACTTCCCCACCCTTGCATGCCGCTGACGTATAGGTGACCGTCCTTTCGGTTGAAACGCAGATGCTGGGCTCCCGAACGCATCGCGCCGCTGAGCCGCTGGGCCGCCCCTTGCCAGACGCCACCGACCTTCTGCCGGCTGACGACCCATACGCTGCCGGTCCCGAAGGAAGCATGCAGCAGATTGCCCTGCCCGCGCAGCTTCGGCCAAGCATCGTCGCCCAGGTAAACCTGCCCCGAACTGGAGTTGTCTTCGCCACGGGGCAGCTGAAGCAACGGGACCGTCGGTGACTTGCCGTCCCGCGGTCCGCCCGCCCCGAAATGGGCGCCTTCATTGTAACCGACCTCGATCTCGCAGATCGCCGAGGCGGGCGTCCAATCTCCTTCCTGGACGCTGCTGCTGACGAATCGTCCCGCCGCTTCCACGCCGATCCCGTTGGGGTTGCGCAGCCCGGTCGCCAGGACCTCCACCTTGTCCGGCGGCGTCAGCCTGAGCACGCCTTGCTTGCCGGAGGCGGTGTAGAACCTGCCCTGATCATCCCTGTCGAGTCCGACGATGAAGTCATGGCCGCCCGGCGAGGTCTCATAAGCGGACATGACGTTTTCATAATAGTCGGCTTCACGGTCGCCGTTGAGATCATGCAGCCGGGTGATCTGGTCACGCCCCAGCACCAGGACCTTGCCGTCCACGACCTTGATTCCCAGCGGCTGATGAAGGCCGGTAGCGAAACGCTTCCAGCTCACCTTGCGCAGGCCGGCATCCAATCCGCCGACCAGCCAGACCTCTCCGGTCATGGTGCAGACGGCCGCCGATCCGTCTTCGAAGAAATCAAGGCCGCTGAGGAAGAACAGCGTGCCATAAGGATTATCAAACGGGACCCGGATGGTATCCACGGCGAACGGCTTGCGGTCGCCGATGATTCCTTGGGTCTCCAGCTCGCGCGTCCAACGGGCCGGCCCACCTAGCGTCAACGGCTGGAGCTTGGCCTCATCTTCCTCCCACGCGGAGACGAGCCGACGCTTCCCGTCGCGCTGATATGAGAAGATGACTTCCTCCCCGTGACGGTAGAGTCCGAGATAGCGGTCGCCGGGTTTGGCTGCCGTCGGCTTCTGGGCGAAGGTGACCTTGCCCGCGATGGCGGGACCAGAAGCCATGCCATGCCGCGCTTCGCTGAGTTTGACGAAGCCACCCTGCCACCGAAGCGGGAAAGAGAGGCTGACGGGGTCAAAACAGGCGGCTTCCTCCCCTTTCTTCACGGCGATCCCTTTGGGCACCATGACCGCGCCGTTTCGGATGACGCCGCTGAACAGGACGCCTTTGTCCGCAAGATTCCAACGGGCGTCTTTCCACGTGACGGCATCGTTCTGGTTGCCCCAATGACCCTGCCTGCCGCCGTCGAGCCCCGGATAGCCGGGGATGAGCGTCACGTCCTTGCCTCGGAAAGCCGCGGCTTGCTTGGCGTAGAAATCAAAGATGCGGTCGCGGTTGACTGAGTGATCCGCGAAAACGTCGTCCGTGGGGTCCAACGGCGCCTTCGCAGGCTCATAGTCAGGCATGGCCGGGGCCGGCGGCGGGACATGGACCGCCCCGAGGTCATCGAACGACCAAAGCGCGATGGTGTTGTCCATGCGCGCCCGCGGGCCTTCGACCTTCCGGGGCTTCATGACTCCGCGGGAGATGCGCACATCGTCGATGACCCCATCGCAACCAAGGGTGCCTTCGACCAACCGGCCGAGGGCGACCTTGTCCGGCGTCGGCCCCGAAGCGGCGACCGGAGGCTTGCGCGAGAGGACTTCGCGCCCATCGACCCACAGCGTCACGGCTTCGTCGCTGAAACTGACGAGCAGGTCATGCCATTTCCCGTCCGTGATCTCGACCTGACTCCGATACTCGCCGCCGCGTCCGGGAAGATAGACGCTGAAACGTCCGGAGGCGGCATAACTGTAGATCTCCCAATGAAGCGGGCTGGCCTTGGGTCCGCCCGCCGCGAGGATGTTGAAGCGTTGCTTGCCCTCCAGCTTGCACCGTAGCTCGACGGTGAAAGGCCAGCGGAAGAAATCCTCCGTCGCCGGGTGCACCTGACCGCCGCGCAAAGCCTTGCCGAACTCGGCAGCCAAGGAAGGCACGCCCCCTGAGCTTGTGGCTTGAACAGGCATCACGGTCGCCGCCTGGACCGCATAGGTCCGATACTTGGGCTTAGGGCCCGGCGGCAGGTCATCCAGCTGCGGGACGAGGTGACGAAGCCCGTCGAGGTTATCCAGGAGTCGTCCCTCGGCATCCTCCATGGTGTGGTTCAGGATGCCGATCGGACCGGCATAGCCGCTGGCCCGGACCTGTCGGAGCACCTTGAGGTCTTCGGTCCCGGCCCCGATGGGCAAGATCTTACGGCCCTTCGTGTCTCCGGCGACGTCCATGCCGTTGAGGTTCAGGCAGAGCAGATGAGGTAGCATCCGCTTCAAGGCTTCGTCCAACCGGGCGAGATGCCCGTGGCCATGGTGGAGGTTATAGACGATGCCGACGTTCGTGACGGCGTGGTGCTTCTGCAGGTATTCGCAGACGGCGACCATGTTCTCGGGCTCGCCCGACCAGCCGCCATGATTATAAAGCGCGACCTTGCTGCCGATCTTCGCGGCCTTGGCGATCACGGGCAGGAGTCCTTCGGCGGCGTTCTTCACCTTGGCTTCCTGCGTATCGCCTTTGTTGCCGGCCATCACCCAGATCTGGGGACGCAGCCGATGTTTCTCGAAAAGGGCGAACGCCTGGTCATGCGTCGACCAGAAGGCGAAGAATTCGATGCCATGCTTCTTGTAGGCGAGGATCTCGGCCTCGAATTCCGGGACATGCTCCTGGCGCCAATCGTAGGCGACCTTGGTGAGGCCCATCTTGGCGACCATCGCCGCTCGCTGCTCGGGCGTGCGCTTCTGATTGTCGAACGGCACGATGCACCAGGCCGCCAGGTTCTTCAGCTCATACAGCGGCTCCGCGGCGGGCAGGGCCAGCAAGCTCAGCATGAACGCAAAAAGCACTCTCATGGGGGTCAGACTAAGACAACGCAGCCGCCCCAAGGTTACCAGCCTTTCCGAACCAAACGCCCGCCACCCCAAAGGCCTCAGCGCTTACTTTTGCACCTTTGCACGCGGCGAAGCCGCATTTGCACCTTTGCACGATCCCTTGCCGCTCTCGCCAACCGGCCAACTGTTCAACCGATCAACTCGTCATGCCCCTCGCACGCTTCGCGTGCGTTCATCTTCCCACATGCCTCAGCACGGCCTGGGTCATGCCGTCACGGGCAGCCTGCGAATGGCTATGGCCGCTGGGGATGTCGTCGTAGATCTGCTTGGGGATAGGGAGCTGGTTATAGGCAGCGTAGATGCTCGTCGGCGGACAGGTGGTGTCGATGAAGCCGACGGTGAAATAGGCGCCTTTGGCCTTCGTGCGGGCGGCGAAGTTGACGCAGTCGACGTAACGCGCCGCTTCGACGACCTTCATGTCCGGCTTGCCGTCCAAGACCGGGACGATCTTCGGCCAGCCCGCGATCCGGTTAGCGAGCATGCCGCTGTGGTCGCAGCCCGCCGGCACGCCGGCGGCGAAGAAGGTGACCCGTCCGTCGATGCCGGCCGCGGCGATGGCCTGATAGCCGCCCTGGCTGGCGCCCGAGACGACCACGTGCTTGCCGTCCCACTCCGGCTGCGCGGTGAGTACGTCGATCGCCCTTACGAGGCGCAGCATCATGCCGGTGAAATAGCCTTTCTCGCGGTCGTTCCGATTCTCGTATCGATAGCCTTTCATGGGCCCGGCGTAGAGGTCGGCGTAATACTGGCGAGGCTTGCCGTTCGGCAGGCCGTGCGCGTTCATGTCCATGGCCAGGAAGCCTCTGGCGGCCCAGCTCGCCGAACCGCCGAGCGAACTGTCGTTCACGCCGGCGCCGTGCACGGTCAGGATGATGGGCAGGCTCCTGGGTTTCGCCCCGACCGGCTTGGCCATGTAGGCCGAGATCGGCTGGCCCAGCGCCGTCGCGGTGACGTCGAAGGATTCCACGCCAGCCGTCGGCGCCTTGACGGGACGGATCGAAGGCTCAACGGGCACCGCGGCCAGTTTCTGCTTCATGCTCCCCCAGAAGGCGTCGAAATCGTCCGGCACCGGCAGGCTGGGCTTGATCGAAGTCGGGTCGATGGCGGCGCCCCCGAGCCCTACGACGGGAGCGGCCTTGGCCTTGGGGCCGGCACGATAGACGGCGCGGACCTGGATGAATCCAGGTTCGTCCAACGAACCGACGGCGACGGCCTTGCCGTCCCGCAGCTCGGTCACGCCCTTCTGCTCCGTCGGGAGGCCGTCCTTCACGATCGTCCACTCGACGACGCCGGCGGCCGGCTTGCCCTGGTCGGTGACTCTCAGTTGGAAGACCACCTTCTCGCCCTGACGATAGGTGGCGTCCTTCCGCTCGGCCCGCGCGGCGATCTTGATGGGAGATTCCGGCTCGGCCTTCTTGGCATTCTGGGCGTAAAGCGGCTGCCAAAGCAGCGCCGCGACGAGGGGTAGCAGTCGGGTCATATCGTTGTGATGCCACCACCCCGCCCCTCCGTCAAACCCTTGCGCCACCCCCGATACTCCATACTCAATACTCCATACTCAATGAAACGCGCCCTTCTCATCTCCCTCCTCTCCCTCTCCGCCACCGCCGCCGACTACTTCCCGCCTTCCGACGCCCAAGGCGGCTGGCGCACGCCGAAGGACGCCGCGGAGGCCCGCGCCCTCGCCGGCATCGATCTCGAACGCCTCGAACAGGCCTACCGCGCGGTCGAACGCTCCAATACGGAGAACGGCGGCCTGGTGGTGATCTCCAAAGGCTACCTGGTCTTCGAGAAATATTTCGGCAAGGCGCACCGCAACGCCAACCCGGACATGGCTTCCACGGGCAAGGCTTTCACGAGCATCGCCTGCGGTGTCATGCTGCAGGAGTTCAAGTCGAAGATTCCGCAGGGTCTCGATACGAAGGTGTACACGAAGGAGTTCCTGCCGGAGGCGTTCCCTCTGCGCGACCCCCGCGAGGCCGACATCACCCTCGGCCACCTGCTCTGCATGACGTCCGGCCACAACGGCGAAGGCCAGACACCCTCCGCCGTCATCCGCGGTGCGGCCCAGCCGCTCAAGCCCACCAAGGGCCAGGACATCCGCGACGTCGACGGTTCCTCCCTGCGCGTGCCGCTCTGGACGGCCCCGGGCGAAGGCTACTCCTATTCCTCGCCGGCCCCGCACATCGCCTCGATGGTGCTCCGTCGCGTGACGGGCAAGGAGCTGCCGGCCTACATCGACGAGAAGTTCGGCCGGCCGATGGGCTGGGGTCCTTGGGGCTACTGCCTCTACCGCGGCGAGGTGACGATGGCCCACGCCAACGGCGCCGGCTCCATCGCCCTCCGCGCCACCGACGCCGCCCGCTTCGGCTACTGCCTCGCGCAAGGCGGACGCTGGAAGGAGCAACAGCTCATCCCGGCCGATTACATCAAGCTCTGCCAGCAATCCCTGCCCTACAACCCGCACTTCCCGTTCAGCCTGCAGTTCGAACACAACCAGGCCGGACAGATCGTCGGCGCGCCGCGCGATGCGTTCTACAAGACGGGCGCCGGCGGCTTCTGCCTCTACGTCGTGCCCTCCCTCGACCTGGTGATCTACAAACTGGGCGGCAAGGACGGCCAGTGGAACCCGGACCTCACCCGCATCCCGCAGCCCCCGGACTCCTTCGGCTCGCATACCACGCCCCCTCCCCCTCCGAAGAACGGCGCCTACGAGAACTACAGCATCCCGCGCGTCCTTGAGATGGTCTGCCAGGCGACGGTCCGCTGAAGGATCACTTGGCCTTCTTCTTGGCTTTGCCCTTCTTCTTGCCCGGAGCTCCTCCGCCGTCCTCGGCCTCGCCACCCTTGCCGCGTGGCAGATCGGGCGCGTCCTTCGTCGGGATGAACTTCGCCAGCTCGGCCTTCTTCGCCGCCATCTCCGGCTTGGCCGCAAGGTTGACGTATTCCAACGGGTCCGCGGCGTCGTGGTAAAGTTCTTCGGTGCCGTCCGCATAGCGGATATATCGCCAGTCCTCCGTGCGCACGGCATGGTTACCCTTCATCCACGTGGTCACGGCCGGTAGCTGCCACGCCGCGGCCGGGTCACGCAACAGGACGCTGATGTCGGCGCCTTCCAGATGGGCGGGCGCCGGGATGCCCGCCAAGGAACAGAGTGTCGGATAGATCGAAGCATGATCGACCGGACGGGCGCATAGGCCGCCGGCCTTCGTCACGCCAGGCGCCTTCCAGATGAAGACGGTCCGCGTGGGCTCCTCCCAGAGCGCGAACTTACGCCAGTGCTCCTTCTCGCCCAGGCTCCAGCCGTGATCGCTCCAGAGGCAGAGGATGGTGTTTTCCTTTTCGGGCGACTTCTCCCAGGCATCGATGAGGCGACCTACCTCGTAGTCGCAGAAAGCGATCGTAGCGAGATAGGCCTGCACGGCCTCCTTCCATCGTCCCGACTTGAGGATGTCCGCATGGTCGCCGGTCGGCTTGGCGATCTTGACGCCGGCCGCGGGCACGTCACCCAGGTCGCCTTCCATGTGTGGCGGCAGCTGGATCTGCTCCAGCGGAAAAAGGTCGAACCACTTCTTGGGCACGTTCCAAGGCATGTGCGGCTTCACCAGGCCTGCGGCGATGAACCAGGGCTTCTCATGCTTCTGCGACATCTTCTCGATGCACCAGCTGACGACGGCGTGATCAGGCATCTCCTCATCCGTGCCGGCCAAGGGGGCGAACTTGATGCCACCGACGCCGTCGTTCTTGGCTTCGGCATGCAACTTCATGGCTCCTCCCTTGCCCGGGTAATAATCATCGAAATATCCGCCGCGATCGCCCGCACCGTGGTAGATCTTGCCGGCGCCGTAGACGACATAGCCGTTCTTCGCCAAATGGGTGTTAAGCAGCTTGTCTTCGCCGATACCGGGCCGCCAGTTCTGGTTGTTCTCGTAGCAACCGGTGCTGCTCGGGCGCAGGCCGGACATCAAGGAGGCCCGCGAGGGGTTGCACGAGGGAGCGGTGCAATAGGCTCGGGTGAAAGCGACGCCCATCTTGGCCAGGCGATCGATGTTCGGCGTCTTGGTCTGGTTGTTGCGACCGAGGAAGCCGACCCAGTGGTTCAGGTCGTCGATCGGAATGAACAAGATGTTCGGTTTCTTCGCCGGCTCGGCGGCCGACAAGGAGAACACCATGGCTAACAAGGCCCAGATTGTTCGCATGCCGACAGGATGCCCTGCCCGGCTCGCAAGTAAAGCCATGTCTATAGCCGATGGTTGCTTCCGCGGAGCCACCGTCCATGTTGACGCCATGCGAACCCCTGCGCTGCTCATCGCCCTGCTCGGCTGGCTGTCCTTGCCGGCCGCTCAGCCGAACATCCTGCTCATCATGGTCGATGACATGGGGTGGTCCGACCTCGGCTGCTATGGCGGCGAGATCCCCACGCCGAACATCGACGGGCTGGCCAGGCAAGGCGTGCGCTTCACGCAGTTCTACAACACGGCGCGCTGCAGCACCACCCGCGCATCCCTGCTCACCGGGCTCTACCCCCATCAGGCCGGGATGGGCTTCCTCGACGGGATGCGGATCCCGACCTCGCTCGGCACCCACGGCCGCCTCCACGACCGCGCGGTGACGATCGCCCAGGTGCTGGGCTCCGCCGGCTATCATACGTCGATGGTCGGCAAGTGGCACCTCGGCCAGCAGGCCGGCACGACGCCTTGGAACAAGGGCTTCCAACGCACGGCCACGACCCGCTACGGCGAACTCTACTTCCCGCACGAAAAACATAAGCCGGGCACGGAATTCGTCTACCTCGACGGCGTCGAGACGCCCGCCGAAGACCCGAAGGTCGGCTCCGGCGAATGGTATTCGACGTTCATGTTCACCGATTGGGCCCTGAGGTTCGTCGACGACGCGAAGCAGCAGCAGAAGCCTTTCTTCCTGTATTTCGCCCATGGCGCCCCGCACTTCCCCCTGAAGGCGCCCGCCGAGGTCATCGCGAAGTATCGCGGCAAATACAAGGGCGGCTGGGACAAGCTCCGCGCCGAACGCCACGCCCGCCAGATCGCGATGGGCCTGGTCGATCCGAAATGGCCGCTCTCGCCCCGCCCCGCGGAGGTCGCGGCCTGGGACTCCCTCTCCCCCGAGGAACAGGACCGCTATGACAACATCATGGCGGTCTACGCGGCGATGCTCGATTGCGTGGATCAGAGCGTGGGACGCATGGTCGCCGGCCTGAAGGAACGCGGGATGCTCGACGATACGCTCATCCTCTTCCTCAGCGACAACGGCGGCAACGCCGAAGGCGGCCCGCGCGGCATCAGCGAAGGCGAGGTCCTCGGCTCGGCCGATTCCAAGGTCTTCCTCGGCATGAGCTGGGCCACCCTCAACAACACGCCCTTCCGCCGGTACAAGCACTTCACCCATGAAGGCGGTATCAGCGCCCCGCTCATCGCCCACTGGCCCAAAGGGATCCCGACCGGCCGTCATGGGCAGTTGGAGAAACAGCCCGGCCATCTGATCGATGTGATGGCCACGGCGGTCGACCTTTCCGGCGCGACCTACCCCGCGACGTTCGCCGGCCACCGCATCCTGCCGATGGAGGGGATCAGCCTCCGCCCCGCCTTCGAAGGCCGGCCGCTCCATCGCGTGAAGCCGATCTTCTGGGAACACGAAGGCAATCGAGCCGTCCGCAGCGGTCCGTGGAAGGCGGTGATGAAGCTCAAGGGTCCGTGGGAACTCTACAACATCGAGGAAGACCGCACCGAGCAGCACGACCTGATCGGCGTCAACAAGGCCGTCGCCGGGCTGCTCATCCAGCAATGGGATGACTGGGCGGCCTCCAGCTTCGTCGACCCGTGGCAAGGCCCCGCCCGCAACAACTGGGGCGAGGAACCGCGCAACGGCAAGAAGGCCGGCCCGAAGCAGAAGTGACCTACTTCCCCGCCGGCAGCTCGACGACGTGGGCGTAGAAGGCGATCTGGTCGTAATCCTTCTTGTGGTTGCCGAAACCTTTGCGCAACGAGATGCGGAGCGCGTTGGTCCCGCCGGCTTGCATGACATCCGGACCCTCCTGGGCCAGCAGCCCGGCGTCCTTCGCGCCCGGACGGACGACCGCGATGTGCCCCGGGCGCGTGGCGTCCGGGTTCTTCAATGAGGCCAAGACGAGCCGGCCGTCGTTCGCCGCCGCCTGCGCCGCGACGCCGTCCGGCAACGCGACCCAGCCGGCCTTCTTGCCGGCATCGGACGCCAGCCAGTCGGACTGAGCGTTGGCCAGGCCGACGACTCCGTGCTCCGGCGGCCGCAGCAAAGGAATCGCCAGACGGTCCGCGACGGCGGCCACGAACTGGCTGCAGTGCGTATGCTTGCTCTTGGCGTCCTTGATCGGCTGACCGGTCGGCAAGCCTGTCTTCCAATCGACGATCGCCCCCGGGAGCCAAAGCTTGTCGACCTCCATGGCCTCGAGGCGCTTCCACAGCTCCTCGGTCGGGCCCTTGCTCCGGGCAACCCAGCGGGCTGCTTTCTCGACCAAGGGCTCCAAGCCTGCGGTCTGCTCGGGATGCGGACTCGAAACGAAGACCCGGCCAAGCCCGTAGGCGGCCCTCACCATCGCCGGCGAATTGACCATGACACCGACCGGGGTGCCGTTCTCCGCCAGTTCGGTGCGGAAAGAGACCAAGGTCTCGAAACCCGGCAGCTCCTTGCGGACGTCCGCCTTGATGATCGGGCCGTTGACGTAGCGCACGCCTCGATCGGTCAGTTTCACGCCGAAGGCTTCGCCCTCGACCTTCACCTCGCCCTGCCCCCGCCGCCATTTGGACGAGACGGTCTTGGCGTTCAGGACGCCGACCCCCCACTCGAAACCGCTGCACGCCAGATAAGCCCCGGCGCAGATACCGACATACCCTCCGCCGTTACGCACGAAATCACGGACCTCCTCACGCCCCTTCTCACCTAGGCCGGCCGCCTCGGCGCTGCCGCTGCCGCCGGTGAACATCACCAGGTCATAGCCTTTAAGGCCGCCGGCCGCGATGTCCGCCCCCTTGAGCCTGGTGATCTTGATGTCGTCCGTCCTGCTCATGATTTCCGTGACGCAGGGGACGCCCTTCCCGGTCGCTCCTTTGTCGTCGTAGACGGCGACCTTGATGACCCGAACTTCCGCGGCGCCCAGGCCGAGGGCAAGCAGCAGGATCGAGAAGGTGCCACGCATGAGGTTCATCGTAAGGGATGGGCCCGCTCGGCCAGCGGGAGCGTGACCTTGGCGCCACCGGCGGCGAATGAGGCGAACACCGCGAGGGTGAGCTCGACGGTCTCCCGGCCGGCTTCCGGCCCACACAGGGGCTCGCGCTTCTCGACGATCGCGGCGAGCAGGTCGCGGAGGGCGCCATGGTGTCCGCCGTTGATGACCCGGATGTCCTTGATGGGCTCCGGCTGACCGATGCCGCCGGTCGTGATCGGCGTCTTCTTGCCATCCCGTTCCAAGATGGCGAGCGGCTCTTCGTCGATCTGCAGCGAGATGACGCCTTTGGTCCCGATCAGACGAGCGCCGAACGGCATCCCCTTGGTCCAGGTGCCTTTCTTGGAATCGAAATAAAGCGGGATGCCGCTCTTGGTCTCATAACGGGCATGCACTTCGTCCCCGACGATCGGTCCGACGCCTTCGTCGCCGGGACGGATGTCGGCTTGGGTCGCGGGACGTCCCTCGACGAGGATGCTGGCCTGACACGAGGTCGCCGGGCCGGTGAAGATCGTCGCAAGGTTGAAACCGTGTCCGCCCAGCACCCATAGGTCCAAGCCGCCTCCGCGATGATCCTGCTTACCACGCACGCGGACTTCCTTGAGCTCGCCGATCTCGCCCGCTTCGACGAGTTTCTTCACGAGCGGGATGACGGGGTGGTAACGGTTGCGATGCGCGATGGCGAGGCGCACGCCCTGGGCGGCGCAGAGTTTCACGACTTCGTCCGCTTCGGCCAAGGTCCGGACGAAGGGTTTCTCGATATAGATGCCCTTCACGCCGGCGGCGACGGCCGCGAGGATCATCGCGTGATGCTCATGGATGTGCCGCGGGCAGATGGCCGCGATGTCCGGCCTGACCTCGGCCAGCATGGCCCTATAGTCGGCATAGGCTTTCACGCCCCCGAGCTTCTTGGCTTCGGCCGCCAAGCCCTTGGGGTCGGCGTCCGCGACGGCGACCACGCGGGTGCCCGGGATCTGCAACCAGACGGTGTCCTCGCCGTGGCCGTAGTTGCCCTGTCCGGTATGACCGATGACGCCGACGGTCAGCGGACTTCCGGCTCCCTGGGCCCGCAGCAAAGCCGCAGACAAGGCTAAGGCCGAAGTGGTGAGGAAATCGCGACGTTTCATGGGGTGCTCCCTTGCTGTCGTTTATCATTAATCTAGCAACCCGATAAGGGCGATGTTGTCCTAGGCAGACCGACGATGCGACCCCACCTCCTCGCCCTGACCCTCGCGCTCTGCGTGAACGCCCTTGCGGCCGAGTTCGCCGGCTACTCCGACCTCCAGGCAGCCCTCGATTCGCAACCGGGTAAAGTCATCACGCTTCCGGCCGGCGACTATCCCATCTCGCGCAAGCTGGTGCTCCGTGGCGATGGCGCGGGTCTGGCAGGTCCTGGTCGCATCATCCAGGAGAACCCCGACGAACCGATCCTCGAGATCGACGGCCTCAAGGATGTCCTCCTGCGCGACATCACCCTGACCCGTGCCCCCGGCAAGACGGTCGCCCGCAAGTCCGCCCTGCTTGCCATCCGCTGTGCCTACCTGCGTATCGATCAGGTCCGCATCCTCGACAACCAATCCCCGACCGGAGCCCTTGCCCTGCGTGAATGCCGCTTCGCCCGCGTGACCGGCTGCCTCGTCCGGAATTACATGCGCGTCTCCGTCGATGACCGCACCAGAAGCCTCGACTGGGGCTACGCCTTCAACTGCACCGATGGCACGGGCATCCAAGTAACGGCCAGCCAAGGCACGCTCATCGAAGGGAACACGGTCGTCGAAGAGATTTTCCGTCCGACCGAAGCGCTCAAGAAGGAGCACCAGCTCGGCGTCTGGACGAAGAAGAATCCGATCAAAGGAAAACTCCTCAGCCAGGAGACCTGGGACACGGGTTATACCGACAACTGGCAGCAAGGCTCAGGCATCGTGGTGACCGCACCCGAAGCCAGCGACCTGACCCGTATCCTCGGCAACCATATCGAGAACGCCGCCCAAGGCATCGATCTGCATGCTGACCACGTGATCGTGGCCCATAACGTGATCTCCAACAGTTTCATGGGGATGAAGGCCATGCATGGCTCTCGCAATGTCCTCATCACGGGCAACCAGTTCGTGAAGAACTCGCTCTGGGCGATCGGCCTGATGCCCGGCGCGGCCGCCCACCCGGGCCAGCCGGACAAGCCTGAGACCGCCAATGCCGACGGCGGCTCCGTCATCTCGGCCAACATCGTCTCGGATTTCGGCCATGGAGACGCCCGCTGGATCTGGGGTGACGATCGCTCGCCCTTCAAATTCGACACGGGTCAGCAACCCGATGACCCGCCCCTGACCGACGTCATCGTGCAAGGAAACCTCCTCCATTGCATCGGCGCCCCGCGCTACCGCTACGCGGTCGTGATCGCAGGCCCCGTCGACGGTCCTAAGACGCCGCGCGGCCTGCGCTTCCACGGCAACACCCTTGCGCCCGGCAAGGATGGGGTCGCGAATCGCAAGCTGCCGGAGTGATCAACGGGTGCTCGCTGACCTCGGGTTCCTGAGGTAGTAGAACTTGCCGTCTTCGGCGCCGCCGAGGAAATCCGGGATGCCGTCCCCGTCGAAATCGACGGTGGTCGGGCTGACGTCATGGCCTTCGATGTTCTGCTTCACGAGCGGGCCTTCGTCCTTGAACAGCCAGCAGCCGTCCTTGAACCCGACCTGCCGGAGCAGGTTCGCGCTGGAGGAATTGAGCAGGAAGTCGGCCTTGCCGTCCCCATCCCAGTCGGTGACGCACAGTTTGCGACGACCGCTGCGTCCGGCGACGCCCTTGCTCAGCTGCAAGGGTTTGCCGTCCTCGCCGCAGAAAGCCCGACGAGGCGCCCGGAGCACGAGCCTACCCTCGACCTTGGCCCGCTCGAAGTAGGCGAGATAACCCTCCTGATCCAACATCACGAGGTCGGTGAGTCCGTCCTTGTTCCAATCGGTAGCGACCGGTGTCGTCCGCCACTGGGTGAGCAAGGCCTTGCCTTTCGGCTTCATCCAGCCCCAGGCGAGCGCCGGCTGGGCGCCCTGCCATTCGACCTCGATCGGCGCGGCGGCGGCGAGCTTGGACTCCTTGCGCGTGCCGACGTTCCGATACCAGACGACCTTGCCGAGGATGGAATTGACGATGAGGTCCGGCAGGCCGTCGCCGTCCCAATCCGCGACGGTCTGCGTGGTGTAGCCCCACTTGGCTTCGGCGGGCCCCTGGATGCTGCCGTTCTGTCCGGCCATGATCCGCAAGGTCTTGCCGTCCGCCTGCAGCAGCTTGGGCGCGGCGAACTTGGGCTTGGCGACGCCCGACCCGCTGAGGTTCTCGAAGAAGGCCACGTAGCCGGCGGTGTTGCCGGAGATGATGTCGACGTCCCCGTCACCGTCCCAATCAAAACCGACCGGGGTGGCCAGGGCGCCGAACTTGATGTCATCCGCCTGCTGCTTGAAATATTTGGGCGGGAGGAACAGCGGCGTGTGGTCGGCGGTGAACTTGCCGGTGTTCTCGATCAAGGCGACCCGTCCATCTTCGTCTCCGACCACGAGGTCCAGCTTGCCGTCCTTGTTCCAGTCGAAGGCGACGGGAGTGATCATCTCGAGGTCCATGGTCAGGGCCCGCGGCGAGCCCGGCAGTTTCTTCGCCTCCGCCGTCGCCTTCCAGGCCGACGAGCGGGCGCCGGTGGTGATGTCCGGCGGCAAGGTCAGCCGTCGTCCGGCCGCATAGCTCGGCTCGGTGCGTGACCCGATGTTCTCGAAATAGGTGAAGCCGTCCAGGAACTCGCCGCAAAGCAGGTCGAGGTCGCCGTCACCATCGAAGTCCGCGAAGTTCGGCGAGGGCCAGCCGAAGACTTCGAGATCCTTGCCGCCGGCGGACACCTTCGTCGGACGTCCATATTTGGGCTGTTCGTTCGAGCCTTCGTTCCGGACGACGTACACGAATCCACGCAGCGGGCCTTTGATCCAGACGCCTTTCTCGTTATACGCATTGTCCCAACCGTAGTCCGTCCAATCTCCGACGCCGATGATGACGTCGGTCCGGCCGTCGCCGTCATAGTCGGCATACTTCCACATATTGGCGCGCACCTTGTTCGGATGGACGTTCGCAGGGATGGGCAGCTTCTTGCCTGATTCGAGACCGGTGGCGGCGAAATCAGGGTACTCGACGCCGGGCGACAGCACCCGCGGCTTGCCATCGGCGCCCTGGCTGAGCTCGACGTTCTGCATGCCTTTGCTGATCCGCACACCGGGCTTGAAGACGGGCAACGGGCGCTTGGCGGTATCCGCGTCCGCCCGGAAGACATAGACGCCGTTCGAAGGCTTGTCGGGGCAGTTGACGACGAGCTCATATTTACCGTCGCCATCGACGTCCACGGGCAAGGGCCAGGCCCACAGGCCGACACCGAGATCCACGACGAGTCCGGGATTGTTATATTTCAGACGCTCCAAGCCGGCCTGGCCGGATGAGTCAGCCGCCTTCGGCCAGGCCGAACCTGCCATCGGCTTCGCGACGATCCTGGTCGGGTCCACGACGACATGCTTGGCGAGCTTGCGCTTCCACGTGTAGGTGACGTGGACGAGTCCGTCCGACGACTGGATGATGGCCGGGTAGCTGAACTCGGCCTTAGGCTCGTCTTCCAAGACCATCGCGGCTTCCCACGTGATGCCGTCCTTGCTGACCGCGAGGTTCAGCGGACTGCGTCCCTTGGCGGTGTGATTATAGATCAGGAGATGGCGTCCGTCCTTCAGGGTGACGGCGTCCGTGCCCGAATTCGGATTGGGTAGGTCGATCAGCTCGACCTTGGACCAGGCGGCCCCCTGGTCGCTTGAGATGGTACTGAAGACCTTGCCGTTCCGGGTCCGACCCATCGACAGGAGCGATCCGTCCTTCAGGAACAGGATGCTGGGCTGGATCGAAGCAGGATCGCCCTGCCCTTGCTCGACTTTGATCCTCTCCCAGCTGACCCCGTTGTCGCGGCTCCGTTCGAAATGGATCTGCCATGAGGGGCCGACCTTCAGGCCTTCGGCGCTGCTGCCGGAGAGGATCGTGCCGTCCTTCAGCTGGACGGGCTTGTTCTTGATCGGACCCAGGATGCCCTCCGGCAGCCGACGTGCTTCCCCCCAAGTCTTGCCGTTATCGTCGCTCAGACGGAGCAAGCCCCACCATTCGACCGGGTTGGGGCCGACCTTGTAATATAACTGGAGCGGGCCTTCCTTGGGCTGAAACAGGACCGGATTCCAACACGGGAAACGTTTGCCGTCCGGCTGGAGTCCTTCGGCCACCTTGGCCGGCGCCGTCCACTTGCCATCGACGAACCTGGCCGTCCAGATGGAGACGTCCGGCTTACCTTCGGCTTCGCCCGCGAACCACGCCGCGACCAGCGTACCGTCCCGAGCCTCGACGATCGTCGTCGCATGACAGCTGGGTACGGGGTTGGTCTCGAAGATGAACTCCGAACGGACCAAGCCGGGCTCGGCGGCGAAGGCGGCGATTCCTGCGGACAACAAAGCAAAGACGGCGCGCATGGTCATTTCTTCTTGGACGGCTGTTTCTTGCCCGAGCCGGCCTGCCAGACGGGCTTCCAGTCCGCGGACTCGGTCCGGGCCGTCAGGAGATAGTCGCCGATCCGACGGGCGATTTCGGGATGCTCCCCGGCGACGTCTTTCTGCTCGGCGATGTCGTTGCGAAGGTCATAGAGCCGCACCGGACGGTCCGGCCCGCCGCCACGGATGCCTTTCCAGCGTCCGTCCAACAAGGCGGCTTGCTTGAACCCACCTTCGTGGAATTCCCAATAGAGGAAGTCATGGGCGGGCTGCGTACCCTGCCCGGTCAAGGTCGGGACGAAACTGAGCGAGTCCAGCCCGGCAGGCGCGTCCTTGCCGGCCAGGACCGACGCGGTCGCGAAGAAGTCCCCGGCGTAGGCGACATGCCCGGTCTCGCGACCCGGAGCGATCCGCCCCGGCCACCAGGCGATGAACGGCACGCGGATGCCGCCATCCGTCAGGGAGCGCTTGATGCCGCTGAACGGCCCGCTGGGATTGAAGCGCGTCAGGTCATGCCGGGCTTCGTTGTGCGGTCCGTTGTCGCTGGTGAACACGACCAAGGTGTCCTTCTCGAGACCGAGCTCCTTGAGCTTGGCCAGCATGCGTCCGACGTAACCATCCAGGCGCGTGATCATCGCGGCCTGCCCTTTGTCCGGCTTGGGCCAGGCGTTCTCGGCGTAAGGCCCGTAGTCCGGGACTTCCGCGCCGTCGCCCAGCGCGCCCGATCGCTCGTTGTTCGCATGCGGGACGACCATGGACCAGTAGAGGAAGAAGGGTCGGTCACGGTTGCGTTCGACGAAGCGCAGGCATTCCTCGGCGAAGAGGTCGTCGGCGAATTTCTCCATCTTGGTGGCATAGCCCGCGCCGGTGTCGCCGACCGGCGTGACGATGTTAGGAAGGCTTTCCTTGGTCTCGTTCCGCCACAGGAAATCCGGGAAATGGTTGTGCGCGTGGTGCTGGTTCAGGAAACCGAAGAACTCGTCGAAGCCCTGCTTGCGCGGCAGCCCCGTCTCGGCCGCGCCGACGTCGCCCAGGCCCCACTTGCCGATGAGCGCCGTCCGGTAGCCCGCCCCCTGGAGATGCTTGGCGACCGTCAGGTCGTTTTCGCGCAGCGCCTGGGCCGCCGGATTCTTCTGACCGGCGTTGCCGCGCACCCGTGTGTGGCCATGATGCATCCCGGTCATCAGCACGCTCCGAGAGGGCGCGCAGACGGTCGCGCCGGCGTAGAACTGGGTGAAACGCATCCCTTCCTTGGCCATCCGGTCGAGCTCCGGGGTCTGGATGACCTTCTGGCCGTAGCAACCGAGGTCCCCGTAGCCGAGGTCGTCGGCGAGGATGTATATGAGGTTGGGACGTCGCTCCGCCGCGACGGCGACGACGGCACAAAAGAGGAACAGGAGGCTGCGCATGGGGTTGACCCACCTTCAGCCGAAATCGTCATGAAAACAAGCCTGCTTAGGGACGTCCCGCGGCCTGCCGTGAGACGATGACCTCGCGGGTCTTCCGCTGGATGGAATACAGCTCCTGCGGACGGCCCGGATCCCAGGCGAAGGCCTGCCCCTTCGATTCGAAACCGACCGTACCGACCCATCGCGCCGGCCCGCCGCCCGCAGGCAGCTCGAGCACGTACAGCTCACGGGCATCATGTCCGGTGACCCACACCCGACCGTCGAGCGCGTACCCGCCGCCGGAACTGCTGAAGGCGCCGAAACGGGCCAGCAGCTCCGCCGGAAAGGTCCAGCTGTCCACCATCTCCCAGCGCGCGTCCAAGCGGACGAGACGGCTCCGGGCCGGGTCGCTGTTGAGACGATAATGCGCGAAGCAGGCCAGCCAGCCGTCGCCCGCCGGCACGAGCCAGGTCAAGGATCCCGGCGGCTGTTCGAAGATCTTCCGGCCGGCCGGCCGCAGGGTCTCGACGTCGAAATACTCGAGGCTGCTCTCATCCGGCTTGGCCGGGAAATTGGAATGCGCGACCAACAGCTGCCCGCCGACGACGACCCCGGAGTTGAGATGCTTCACCGGCGAACCGGCCGGCGCCTTCCACTCGGCGACCTTCCGGCCGGTGGCCTTCTCATATTTACCGATGGCCCGGTCATCGATCGCGTAGAAGTGCTCCGCGTCGACGGCCACGCCTTGGTTCGCTTCGGCGGCTTTCCAAGTCCGCACCGGCTCCAGCCGGCCTAAGTCCGGCTGCATGGCGCAGCCCGTCAGACCTGAAATCAAAATGAGGCTGAGCCACGCGCGCATGGCCCATGCATGCACAGCCCCACCCATACTTCCACCCCTAACGTTGAGCTAAACACCCATGGCTGAATCGATGACCGAACCAGACAATCCCGCCACCTGCCACCGGGAACTGGCACCCGCCACCCGTATCAGTGCCAGTCCCTATATTCGATACTCCATACTCTCAAGTTTTGAGCCCACGTGCCCTCCGGCCCTCATGTCCTCGATTCTCCCAATTCCCCCTGAGGCATCATCCAACCTCCATCATCTGCCTGCCATCTGCCCTCCGTCATCTGTCATCTGCTAATGGGCTGCGTCCAAGCCATCTCCACCTCGCCGCCCAGCGGCGAACTCTTCATGGGCTGGGTCGAAGTGACGCGCGCCCTGACGTAAAGTTCATCGCCCTTGAGCGCATACGCCGCCTTCGTCCCCTTGAATGTGGCCAGGACCGTACCTACCTCAGCGCTATACCTACGGGTCACGCGTCGTTCCTTGCCGTCCGCCGTCTTCACGGCCACGGTCTTACGGTCGTAACCCTTACGCGTTCCGATGAATTCGACGACATACTCGACGCCGGGCTGCGCCTTGACCTCGAGTTCGATCTTTCCACCGGAGACTTTCAAGGTGGTTAGCTCGACACCGGTCGAGGCATAGAAATCGCCCTTCTCCATCGCCGCGACAATCGACGATGCGCTGAGGTCCTTGGCCCGCACCATCACCCAACCCCGGCCCGAAAGGCTGGCCTTGGGACTGCTGCTGTGGTAATTGTGCGAATCATCGGTGGCCAGGCCGTACATGACAGGCTTGCCGAGATGCCCAAGGCGCTCGGCGAGGACGATGTCCCAGACCCGCTCGGTGCCGGCGTGCAGCTCATCCCCCTGGTTACGGACCGTCGGATGCCCGTTATAGACCTCGAAGAACTGCTCGTGGTCGATCTGCATGAGCTCCTCCGCCGTGATGGCCCATTTGAAATTCGGGTGGTTGAGATGCGCGAACATCGGCACGCCGGTCCGGACCCTCTGCGCATGGACGGCGTCAAAGGCATGCTGGAGCGCCTTGATGATCTGCGGGCTGGTGGTGGTATCGAGCGACTTGTCCGGCAGGATGAGCTCCTGGATGTTCGTCGCGTTGACGTGCACGTTCTTGTCCGTGATCTCCTCGCTGGGGATGAGCAGGAAACGGCCCGGTTCTTCGAGCTTCGACTTGATCTCCGGCAAGGTACGCAGACGCACTTCCTTCTGGTCACCCTCCCCGCGGACGACCACCCAGTCCTTGCCGAAACGCTTGAGATAGCCATCCAAGGCGACGGCCCCGGTCTTGGACTTGTGTACCTTCAGCCACTTGTCGTGGTCGGCGATGATGTTATGGTCCGACAACGCCAGGAAATCATAGCCATGGGTCTTATACCAGTCGGCGACCATCTCCGGGAAATCATCCCCGTCGCTCCAGTAGGTATGCGTATGGAGGTTACCCTTGAACCAGCGCGCCTCCTCGGCGGCGGACAGGGCGGAAGACGCGGCCAGGCCGCAGACGGCAAGCAGACGAAGCAGGGGCATGAGGTTTGATAGGCAGAATGGAGGACTGAGTCGAGTGCAGGGTTGATGACTGATGGCTGAATCGATGAAGGAAAAGAAAGCCATTCAAAGGGAAACCGGAGACCGGAATTCTACCTGTGGACATAGGTAGGGATGACCGGCCCGGTCATCCTCGGGCGCGCTGGTCGCACGCCCCTACCTTATGCACCCTAGCCAATCAGCCGGTTCCCGGTCTCCCCTTGAGTTTCGGATCTCCTTGCCCACGTGTCACCTTGCCAACGTGCCAGCTAGTGTCGGCCCCTATACTCGATACTCTATACTCGATACTCGGTCACCCGTCTGCTTGATACGGGTGACCATGCCCCCCACCCGCCACATCGCCGTCCTCGGCGGAGGAGCCGCCGGCTTCTTCGCGGCGATCACGTGCGCCGAGAAGCTGGGCAAGGACGGCATCGTCACCCTCTTCGAGGCCACCCCCCACCTTCTTTCCAAGGTCCGCATCTCCGGCGGCGGTCGCTGCAACGTCACCCACTCCTGCTTCGAACCCGCCGAACTGGTGAAGAAATATCCCCGCGGCGGCCGAGAGCTGCTCGGCGCCTTCCACCGCTTCCAGCCGCGTGACACGATCGAATGGTTCGCCTCACGCGGCGTCGCCACGAAGACCGAAGAGGATGGTCGCATGTTCCCGACGACCGATGATTCGGCCACGATCGTCGACTGTCTGATGCACGCCGCCTCCCGGGCAGCCGTCGGCATCCGCACCTCCACCCCCGTCCGTTCTGTCATCAAGGAAGCCGAATCCTTCCGACTGACCCTCGGTACGGGCGCGACCGAGACCTTCGACCGCATCATCATCGCCACGGGGGGCAACAAATCCTCGGGCGGCCTGACCATCGCCGAATCCTTCGGCCACGCGATCGTACCGCCGGTCCCTTCGCTCTTCACCTTCCACATCACCGACCCCCGTCTGACCGACCTCGCCGGCGTCTCCGTCGAGCACGTCGTCGTGACCGCCCCAGGGACCAAACTGAAGACGGACGGCCCCGTGCTCATCACGCACGCGGGCCTCAGCGGCCCGGGCATCCTCAAACTCTCCGCCTGGGGCGCCCGCGAGTTCGCCGAGAAGAATTACGTCTTCCCGATCACGCTGAACTGGGTTCCGCCCCACACCCGCGATACCCTGCTCAAGGCGCTCTCGGTCGTCCGCGAACAGAACGCCCGCAAGCAGATCACGACCTTCAGCCCGGTCGCCATGCCCCAACGCCTCTGGGAACGGTTCGTCATCGCCGCCGGCATCCCGACCACCACCCCATGGGCCCACGTCAGCAACCCATCCCTGCATGCCCTCTGCGGCCAGCTCACGGCCGCCGAGTTCAAGGTCGACGGCAAGAGCATGTTCAAGGATGAGTTCGTGACCTGCGGGGGCGTGAAGCTTTCGGAGGTCGACTTCAAGACGATGGAGAGCCGCAAGTGCCCTGGTCTTCACTTCGCGGGCGAAGTCCTCGACGTCGACGGCGTGACCGGCGGCTTCAATTTCCAGAACGCCTGGACGACCGGCCATCTCGCCGGCACGGCGTGCGCACAGTGAAGAGTCGAGGACTGGATTGATGACTGAATAGAGGACTGCATTGAGGTCTGAATGGATAGTATCCTCCACCCGATACGGCTCACTAACTCAAAGGGAAACCTAAGACCGGAATGTTTGCTCCAGCCTTAGGTAGGGATGACCAGCCTGGTCATCCGCAGGCCCGTACCTGTACCCGAACCAGGCAACCCGTACCCGGGACCTGACAGCCGAGACCTGTGACCCGAAATTATTTCCGGCCACCCGCCGCCCGGGGCTGCCACCCGCCACCCGTATCGATATTCCTCCCTATACTCGATACTCGATACTCCATACTCTCGTTTTCCACTTTTGCACCTTTGCACCGGCCGCAGGCCGATTTGCACTTTTGCACTACGGCTCTGGTCAACTGAGCCTCCGGGCCTCGGTGCCTCTCGTTTGCACCGTGCCCCCTCGGAATAATCCGCTCCGCGGATCATTCCGAATTCAGATGCAGCTTCGAAGAATACCCGTGCTCGCCGAGGTCACGGACCGACATGAGCATCCGCAGCTTCGGCGCGCGGCCTTGGCCTGGCGACTCGACGGTCGCCAGCACGCGGCTCAGCTCGTTCAGTTCGACCGTCCTTTCGTCGACCGGCTCTCCGCCGGTCCGGGCTGGCGCGACTTCGATCAGCGCCAGCACCGTGATCATCACTATCTTCAAGACCGGAACCAGTGAAGAGTAGTTCATGGCAGTGAATTTATATATTAAACACGACTCCGCACCCCAAAGTTCACGACTAGGCAAAACAGCCTATCATCAGTTGCGCTGATGCGCGGCGCCCGGCTCATAAGAATATTAAACCAGTGATCACGTTCGCAGGTCTCGGGTCTCAGCCGTCAGGTCCCAGGTTCAGGTGCTCAGCATCAGGCACAGGTTCGGACCCGTACCCGCACCCGAACCAGAGGACCCGTACCTGATACCCGATCGCCGAGACCTGAGACCCGAAGGGATTGCTGCGCTCAAAGGGAAACCGGAGACCGGGATGCGTGCTGGAGCCTTGAGGTAGGGGCAGCACCGCGTGCTGCCCTAGCTGCATCAGGTAGGGACGCGTCGGCGACGCGTCCGCTCTGAAACCCTGAAACCGGTCGCGACACCGTCGCGCCCCTACCCGCCACCCCAGCTAACTATCCGGTCTCCCTATGCTGCCCCCTTTTGATCGCGGTCTCTCTCATTTTTGCACCTTTGCACAGACCGCAGGCCGATTTGCACCTTTGCACGATCTCAACCTGGTCAACCGAGCCTCTATGCCTCGGTCCCTCCCATGTTTCCCCTCCGGTCCTCGTGTCCTCGTGTCTTCGTGTCCTCCGGCCCTCAGCGTGCCCCCTCCGGAGCCTCAGGCTCCGGCACAAAAAAACCCGCCACTCTCGTGACGGGTCGATGGGAACCGGTTGCCCGGTTCCGGAAGCGAAAGCCGCTTAGGCCTTCTTTTCGGTCTTCTTCTTCTTTTCGCCCTTCTTCTTGGGCTCTTCCTTCTTCTCTTCGCCGGCGGCGGCGACGGCGACGGAGAGGACCTTGGTCTTCACGTGCTTGTCGACGTTCACTTCGACGGCCTTGCCCTTGAGGTCAGCAGCCTTGTCGGCGCCTTCGGTCTCAGGGGTGAGGGTGTAGGAGGTGTCTTTGCCGGCCACGGTCACGACGAGCTCCTTCTTTTCGGAGTCGTAGGACTTGACGGTGCCCTTGGAGGAGATCTTGGCTCCGCAACCAGCCTGGGCGGCGGCGGCGAGGGCAAGAACGGTGAGGATGCTGAGGATGTTCTTCATAGGATATCGGGGATAGAACCCCAATCTGTCCCCGGAGTTGCTGAAAAGCAAAACAGAAAGGGGGTTGAATCCCCCACCCCCACCCCCATCGTCCCCCTACCCCCGGCCATCTCCATGAAACCCCTCCTTACGGGCCTCTTTTGCCTTCTTTCCGCCCTACTCGGCGCCCACTCGATCCCCGACGTCCCGGTCCGCGGCAACTTCCAGACGGGCGGCGAGGCCGAGATCACCATCGAAATCAACCCCCGCAACTGGGCGGACAGCCCTAAGCTGGCCCTTTCGCTGGAGAACAAAGAGTTCCTGACCTACACCGACGCCCAACGCGAAGAACTGCTCAAGCAGACGCGCGCCTGGGTGGCCGCTTATCTCGAGTTCACGCTCGAGCCGATCGGCCGCGTCCAACCTGACTTCACCTACGACTTCGTCGCCGAGACCGGCAAGCCGCTCATGATCACCGTCGAGCCGCCCAAGGACTTCCAGGAGCTCAAGGCCTGGCTGGCCAATAAGTTCGGTCGCAAGTCCTACCTTCTTCCCGCTTAGTAGGTGTAAGCGGTTAGCGGTAGGCGGTTAGCGGTTGGGACCAGCCATGGAGACATGCTGCCCATGGCAGGGACTTGATGCCTATCGCCTCAACAGGCGTAGGCATTCCATGCGCTCAAAGAAGTTTCACGCTTACTTGAACGCCTCTTCCCAGCCCTCGTGCCCTCTCAGGCCCTCCGGCCCTCGTCTAGAACCCCTTCTGCCCGGGCTTGGGCACCTTGGCCGGCGCCTTCCAATCGGCGGGCAGGATCTTCGCGGCGGTCAGCGGGTCGTTGTCGCCGTCGGCCTTCATCTCGGCGGCCAGTTTCTCGAGCATCGCCTTGATACGTTCGTCCTGGGCCGGGTCGGCGGAGAGGTCCTTGGTCTCGAACGGATCGGACTGCAGGTCGAAGAGCTGCGTGCGGTCGACGTGCGGGTAACGGATCAGCTTCCAGCGTCCGTCGGAGAGCGCCTTCTGGATGGTCTTGTAACCGAACATCAGGAACGGGCGTCCGGGCTGGGCGGGGTCCTTAAGGACGGATGAGAACTCCCGGCCATTGGAACCCTGCGGGGTCGCGATGCCGCAGAGCTTACCCAGCGTCGGCATGACGTCGAAGAGGTAGCACATCGCCTCGCTCCGCTTATCGGCGGCGATGCCCGGGCCGGCGACGATCAGCGGCACGCGCATGGAATGCTCGTAGAGGTTCTGCTTGCCGATGAGGCCGTGCGAACCACGGGCGACGCCGGAGTCGGCGGCGAAGACGATGATCGTGTTGGCGGCGTAGGGCGAAGCGTCCACGGCGTCGAGAACCCGGCCGATCTGGAGGTCGAGGAAGCTGATATAACGATAATACTCGGCCAGCATCGTCTTCACGTCGGCCTCCGGGCGGGGCCACTTCATCAGCTGTTCGTCGCGGATGACCATCTCGCCGTTGTCGAACGGATGCTGCGGCAGGAAGTTCGGCGGCAGCGGGATCGAGGCGGGGTCGTATTTCACCGGGAAGTCGTCGGGCACGATGTGCGGGTCGTGCGGGCCGTCGAAGGCCAGGTAAGCGAAGAACGGCTGCTGGCCGTCCCGGGACTTCAGGAAAGCCAAGGTCTCATCGGTGGCCTCTTCGCAGAGGTGCTTCGGAGCCACCTTGCCGGGCGTCAGCTTGCCGGTCGGAAGCAGATCGCTGGTCGGAGCCTTGAGCGGATTGACCATGCCGCCCACGAAGAGCGCCTTGGCCTGCTGGAAGGACTTCGAGATCGAAGGCGGACCGTTATGCCACTTACCCGTGGCGAAGGTCGCGTAACCGGCCTGGCCGAAGGCGTAAGGCCAGGTCTCATGCTTCATCAGTTTCTCGTCGATTTGGGCGAGCGAGCGCCCGGAAAGCAGCATCGCACGTGAAGGCACGCAGGTCGCACCTTGGTTGCCCCCTTGCATGTAGGCCCGGTTGAACGACACGCCGCGCTTCACGAGGCGATCAAGGTTCGGGGTCTTGATGACCGGATTGCCCAGGGCCGCGATCGTGTCGGCGCGCTGGTCGTCGGCGAAGATGAAGACGACGTTGGGCGCCGGGGCGGCGGTCAGGGACACGACCGTGACCAACAACGCAAGGCAGAGACGGGGCAGGCTCATGCGCCCATCCAAGCGGTGCGCCCAAGGAAGGCAACCCCTCTCAGGAACCGAACCCGTGGTGGCCGTCCTGCTTACGGTGTTCCGGGGCGTCGGGCTCGACGTGGACGAGGACCGAGACGACTTCGGGGTGGGAACGCAGGATGTCGGCCTTGATCCGGCCGGCGATGGCGTGGCCTTCGGCGACGGTGGCCGTCTCGGCCACCTGCAGGTGGAAATCGACCTCAAAGCGGTCGCCCAAGCGGCGGGCGCGGAAGGCGTGGAAACCTTTGGCGCCCGGGGCGGCCAAGATATGCTCGCTCAGGTCGTGCAAGACGTGCTCCGCCGGGGCGGTATCGAGCAGGTCGGAACAGGAGCCTTTGAAGAGCTTGATGCCCTCGGCGCCCAGCCAGCCGGCCAGCACCAGACCGACGACCTTATCGAGAGCCTTCCATTCAGGGTTAACGTTAGCGACGATGACCGCGACGAGCGCAAGCAGCGAGGCGACGGCGTCGGCGCGATGGTCCGTGGCGTTGGCCATGAGCAGGCGAGAGCCTAGGCGCACGGCCTGACGACGGGCATACTGGTAGAAACCTTCCTTGATGAGCAATGCGGCGCCGGCGACCCAAGCGGCGGCGAGACCAGGCGTGGCGACTTCCGCGCCGCTGACGAGCGCGGACAGAGACTGCCAGGCAAGGCCGACGCAGAACAGTAGCACCAGCGACGAGATGAGCATCGTCGCCAGCGTCGAGAAACGATGGTGGCCGTAAGGATGGTCATCATCCTTCGGCAGGTGCGCGAACTTCAGCCCGATGATCGCGGCGATGTCGCTAGCGATATCGACGAGCGAATGGATACCGTCGGCAACGAGCGCCTGCGAAGAAGCGATGAAGCCCACGCTGAGCTTCGCGCCGGCCATGACCACGTTGACCGCCAAGCTGAGCGCTACGGTCAGACCCCCTTCGCGCTGCAGCGTCGTGCTCATTTGGGCGAGTTCGCCTTGATGAGTTCGGCTTCAGCCTGCCAGTCGATGGGGACCAGACGGGCGTCGGCGACGGCGGGGTGGGACTTCAATTCCTGCACCATGGCTTCGAGCTGCCCCCAAGGGGCGCCGCCCGGCAGCTTACGCCAGGCATCGAGACGAAGCAGGACCTCTTCATGGCCCGCCCAAGCCGCGGCGACGTCACCGGACGCGACCTTCACCTCGGCGGCCTGACGGCCGGGCTTGAGCTTGACCGCGATGCGGTCGGCGAAGGTGAATTCGTAGGACTCCACGGGACCCGGTTCGGCGAGGGCGACACCCGCGGCGTAGGTCTCCTTGATCAGGATATGCTCTTCAGGGAGCTCCTTGCCTTCCGGCGAGTAACGGCGGGTGCCGCCCGTGACGAGCGTGCGGACCTTACCCCCGCCCTGCTTATCGGCGACCTGCTCGAAGAGCACGTAGCGACCGTAGAAGCCCTTCTTGGTCACGGCGTAGTCATACATCATCGGGGCCATGCTCAGCGAAGAGCGGACCATCCGGAGCTGGTCCTTCTTCTCGCTGCCGCAGGACTTCCCGCCGAGCAGGACGAGCACGCCCAGCAAGGCACCGACCAGGAAGAGGACGAAACGTTCGCGCTGACCCATGCCGAGACTTCAGCCGAGGAATCCGCCCGGGGCAAGGACAAGCCTCCGGCGGTGCGTTTGGCGTTGGAAAATCGCCGCCGGACGCCAGAACAAGGCCATGCTCCAGGCCACCGTCGAGACCCGCGTCCGCTTCGCCGAGACCGATGCGATGGGCGTCACCTACCACGGCAACTACCTGCCTTGGTTCGAGATGGCGCGCGTCGCCCTGCTCGATCAGCTCGGCACCCCCTACCGCGAACTCGAACAGCAGGGCTTCCTGCTCCCCGTCCTCGAGACCGGCCTGACCTACCACCGCCCTTCCCGCTTCGACGACCGCGTGCGCATCACCGTGACCTTGGCCGAAAAGCCCAAGGCGCGCCTCAAGCTGACCTACCAGGTCGAGCGCGACGGCGAACTGCTCGTCGAAGGCTTCACGGTCCACGCCTTCGTGAACCGCGAATTCAAGGCCGTGCGCCCGCCCGACCACGTCGAGGCCGCCATGCGCCAAGCCTTCGGAGCCTGATTTCATGAAGATCGCCGCCGCCCCGCTCGGGCCTTTCGAAACCAACGCCTACCTCGTCGTCGCCGAGAACGGCCATGACTGCTGCGTCGTCGACGCCCCGAAGGACGCCGGCCCGCTCCTGCTTGCGGAGATCAAGAAGCAAGGCCTCCACCTGACGCACCTGCTCATCACGCACGGCCATTGGGACCACATGTGCGACGGCCACCACTTTGCGAAAGCCGGCGCCAAGGTCATCGCACATAAGGACGACCAGCAGCTCATCGAGAACATCGAGGCTTATCGTAACCGCTACCAGTCGATGATCCCGTCGCTCTCCGACGACGACTTCCGCTCGGTGAAGGTCGACAGCTGGGTGGACGACGGCGACATCGTCGAAGCCTGCGGCTTCAAGTTCGAGATCCGCCACGTCCCCGGCCACTGCCCGGGCAGCATCCTCTTCTACGCCGCCGACCAGAAGATCGCCTTCACCGGCGACGCCATCTTCAAAGGCTCCGTCGGTCGGACCGACCTCCCCAACGGCGACTGGAATCAGCTCCTGACCTCGATCCGCGCCCGCATCTACACCTTGCCGGATGACGTCGTGCTCCTGCCGGGACACGGCGGCCAGACCTCGGTCGGCGTGGAGAAGCAGACCAATCCATACGCCAAGCCCTGAGCGCGTGCCGACGCCCTGCCCTTTCCTGCCGTCCTGCGGTCGCCCGCTATCGTGGCGCGACCTCAACGCCCTGCGGGACAACCAGGGAGCGGAGCTCTATCGTCTGTGCCTCGAATACGGCCAACAGCTCTGGCTGGATGACCTGCCGGCCCGGGCGCTGCTCGCCGTGGACCGCGCCCTCTATTGCGACGTGCCCGAAGGCGACGTCGCCCTGACCGAATATGCCATGCCTTACCGCGCCATCGGCTGGATGGTGCGGCAGCCCAGCGACCAATTCACCGGCAACGCCCGCGTGCATTACCAGCACCTCGCCGACCGCGTGCGCGGCGAGCGGGCTGAGCTCAAGAAGTGGCGCGCCTGGGCCGCCTGGGCCGTCACGCGTCACGTCCGACCCGACCTGGCCGGCGACCCCAAGCATGCGGTGACCGAACCCACGCAGGCGGAGATCGAAGCCGGCCTACGTGCTTACGGTATCGTCAGCGAGATCGCCGAATGGCGCCAGGCGCTGTCCGACTGAATTCACTCCTGCGATTTTCTCATGACCCTCCACGCCGACCACTCCCTCCGCATCGTCGTCGATGCCACCGACCTGCATGCCGGCCTGACGGGAGAACGTGCGCTGGAGCAGCGGGTCGTCCCGGCCGAGAGCCGCATCACCCTTCGCTCGCTCAAGGCCGGCGAGGCCCTGACGCATGACGGCGCCAAACTGCTCGAAATCCTCGTCGTGCGCGGCCAGCTAAGCCTCAATGGAGAAGCCCTGGGGCCTGCTTCCTATGTCCGTCTGGCGCCGGGCGTCTCCCTCACGTTCACCGCAACGGAGGCCAGCCTGGTCTACCTCAATGAGCGCACCCCTACGGAGCCTGAAAAAGATTCCTACGCCTTACACGGCGACCAACTAGATTGGCGGCAAGGCATGGTCCCGGGGCTCAAGGTCACCTCCTTGCACCAAGGCCTGACCAAGCACACCGCCCTGGTGCGTTGGGCGCCGGAGACGCGTTTCAATCCGCACACGCATGTCGGCGGCGAAGAAATCTTAGTCCTCGAAGGCATCTTCCGCGACGAGCATGGC
Source organism: Verrucomicrobiota bacterium (assembly GCA_030834165.1). GTDB lineage: Bacteria > Verrucomicrobiota > Verrucomicrobiia > Opitutales > UBA953 > UBA953. Next base: position 2,359 of record JAURFU010000025.1, on the reverse strand, counting down.
AGTTATCCCGCCGGCACGTGGATCCGCAGCCCGCATATGAGCAATCACCGTCCGTTCACCGGACCGGAAGGCGCGACGATCCTGGTGAAGGTCGGCCACTTGGACGTGGCCTGAACCGTCACTTCGTCACGTCAAGGATCTCGGCCTCGAGCTCGATCGTGCGGCCGTGGGCGCCGCCGATGAGCGTCTTGGCGCCGGGCTTCACCGTGATCGTCGTGTTGGCGCGGGAGACCGCGACCTGCGGGGCGGGCGCGTCGATGATGACGGCCTTGTGGAGCACCAGTTCGACGGACTGACCGAGACGGGAAAGCGTGAGGGCTTCGCGCTTCTCGTCGTAGGACTTCAAGGTCCATCCGTCGATGCGACGTCCCAGCGGTACCCACTGGCGCTTCCCCGTGGAGTCTTCGATCGAGAACAGCTTATCCTTCGTCAGCACGCCGTGGAAGAAAGGCAGGTTGCCCTTGGGGCGAGGCGCCGGGCCGGCCGGAGCGGGCGCCGGCGTGGCGGCCGGGGAAGGCGGAGCCTCGCGGGATTCCGTCGCCGCTTCGAGGGTCAGCGTACCGTCCTTGTTGACCTTAGGGGTGACCGTGAAGACCACACCCTCTTCGGCCGAACCCACGCGGATGGTCGTCTGCTTGCCGTCGACCGTGATCACCGAAGGCGAAGCGTAGACCTCCGGCTTGCCGTCCTTGTCAGGACGCGTGAAGGTCGCCTTGACCTTCAGGTGCGTCGGCACCGTTTCCTCCGCCGCGAAGGCCGCGGCGGCGAGCAGGACGAGCAGGAGGGGACGCAGCATGGCTTAACGGGCGGCCGGCGGCGCGACCGGCGTCGCGGAGACCGTTCCGCTCACGGAAAGCTCGAGGCCGCCGACGCCGGGGACCTTGGCGACCTCGCCCGGGCGCACCGTGACGACCGTGCTGAGTTCGCTGGCCGAGGCTTCGATCGAGGATTTGTAGAGGTGCAGCTCCTGGTGCGTGGCGCCTTGGGAGACCGTGAGCACGTTGGTCTCGACGTCGAAGGCCTCCAGTTTCCAACCCTCGACGGTGGCGCCGAGCTTATACCAGCGACGGCCGCTGCGGCTGTCCTGGATGGAGAAGAGACCTTCCTTCGCCAGCACGGAGTAGAAGACCAGCGAGCCGTCGTGGGCCTTGGATTCGCGCTTACGCTCGCGTTTGGCGTCCTTGGGGTCGACCACCTCGGGTTTATGGCTGATCGAGACGCGGACCGAGATGCTGAGCATGCCGTCGGGCTGGACGGTCGGGGAGATCACCAGGTCCATCGAGGTCTCCGGCTTGCCCTTCGGGTCCTTGGGGTCCGGTTTGCCGGCGACCGAGACGCGGGCCTCGGAGCCGGAGATCACCGAGACGGACGGGAATGACATCAGGTCCGATTTGCCCGTCTTCGGATCGAGGTGCGTGACCGTGCCCCGGACCGTGACCGTGGGCGGCGGCGCGGGCGGGGCGGAGGTGGCGGCGGACACCCCGAGGGAGGTCAGGACGCCAAGCGCGAGCAGGAGGAATCGTAGGGCCATGGGGGTCAGCATGGTTGTATTTTCCCTTATACCCCTTCGCGAGGCAAAAGGTTGCATCCCGCGGGCCCGAAACCTCAGAGGCGCTTGAAGATCAGCGAGGCGTTGTGGCCGCCGAAACCGAGGTTGTTCGAGATCGCGACGTCCACCTGGCGGGCCTTGGCGACGTTCGGCGTGTAGTCGAGGTCGCAGTCGGGGTCCGGGTTCTCGTAATTGATCGTCGGCGGGATCATGCCCGTGTGGATGGCCATCACGCACGCGGCCGCCTCGACGCCGCCGGCGGCGCCCAGGAGGTGTCCGGTCATGGACTTGGTCGAGGAGATCGAGATCTTGGGGGCGTGGTCGCCGAACGTGCGCTTGATCGCGAGGGTCTCGCAGCGGTCGTTGATCGGAGTCGAGGTGCCGTGGGCGTTGATGTAGCCCACCTCGGACTTCTCGATGCCGGCCTCGGCGAGGGCGCGGTTGAGGCAGAGCGCGAGGCCCTTCCCTTCCTGGTCCTGGCCGGTGATGTGGTAGGCGTCGCAGGTGGCGCCGTAACCGGCGAGCTCGCAATAGATGCGGGCGCCGCGGGCCTGGGCGTGCTCGAGGGACTCGATGACGAGGACGCCGGCGCCTTCGCCCATGATGAAGCCGTCGCGCAGCTTGTCGAACGGACGGGAAGCCTTCTCGGGCGTGTCGTTGAAGTCGGTCGACATCGCCTTCATGTTGCAGAAGCCGGCGTAACCGAGGCGGGTGATCGCGGCTTCGGAGCCGCCGGAAAGCATGATGTCGGCGTGGCCGTCGCGGATATGGCGGAGGGCTTCGCCGAGGGCGTGGGAGCCGGAAGCGCAG
>JAURFU010000024.1 GCA_030834165.1 Verrucomicrobiota bacterium | reverse complement strand
TGCGAAGGCTTGGTCTCGGTGTCGAAGCCCAGCACGCGGTCACGGGCGAGCGAGGCGATGGCTTTGGCGGCTTCCTTCTCGGATTCGATCAGCTCGATCGGTCCGGTCCACTCGCCCACGGGTAGGGATTCGATGAAATCCTTCTCGATGCGGATGCCCCCTTGGCCGCGGCCGCTTTGGCCGTTGGACCGGGCCTCGATGCCTGGTTCGGCGGATTCTGGCTGATTTTCGGACGCTTCCACGCAGGGAAGGCAAAGCACCCCAAGGCTGTTGGCAATCAGAGACTCGGCAGGGTGGGAAAAAAGCGTTGACCGTGGCCGTGCGGTCACCTTTGTTTAACTTCCCATTTAACGGGGCCTTAGCTCAGTTGGTAGAGCGCTTGCATGGCATGCAAGAGGTCGTCGGTTCAAGCCCGATAGGCTCCACCATTCAAACCGGCCGTCTTCCTCAGGGAAGGCGGCCGGACTCTTTTGCCGGGGTGGCCGGCTCAGCGCAGGGCCAGCGTCAGCACCGTGCGGCAATCCGTCTGCAGGCGAGCTTCGACGGCGTTATATTCGCGCGTCACGCGACCGACCGACTCGGCGCAGTTCTCGAGGGCCTTCTTCAGGACCAGGAGTTCGGTCTTGCTGGCCTTGCCTTCGGGCTTCTCGGCGAGTTCCTCCGCCTGCTTCGCGTAGTTGGTCAGCAGGGTCTTGATCGCCTCCCGGTCGGCGGTCGAGCGACGGAGCATCATCCAGGCCGGTTTCCCTTTGGTCCCGCCTTCCGCGAGCATGCGCAGGTATCCCAGCGCGTTATACGGACGGGCTTCGGTCTCGAAATCCTTCCGGGCGGCGGCTTCGGCGGCGACGCTTTCCGGGCTGCGGGCTTTCTTGGTCGCGGTCTTTCCTTTGGTCTTGGTCTTGGACGTCGGGGTGTCGTCGGCCGTGCTCTCGGCGACCCGGGGGGGAGGTTCGGCCTTGCCGGAGAGCGTGCTGGCGCGCTTCAGGTCGTCGAAGCCCAGCCAGAAGAGGTTTTCGTCCAGCTGGAACTCGTTGCACACGATGTCGATGCGGTTGGCGGTCAGCGACATGCCCTTGAGTCCGTCCTGCAGGGAGACCACGAGGTTCCTGATCAAGGACTTGCTGTCGGTCGCCACGGCCTGCTGGGCGAAGGGATCCTCGACCTCCTTGGCGGCCATCTTCTTCTCCGGCTTTTCGAGTTCGAGCATCAGTTCGCGTTCGGCCCAGAGCTTGGGGTTGTTCCGCTTGATCCACTCGGCGTCGAGGTCCTCCCACCGGTAGGTCAGCACCACGTCGGCGTCCAGCCGCTTGACCATGATGGTCGTCTCGTCCTGGGTGATGTATTCGAAGGCGATGACCGTCGCGTTGCCGTTGCGGCGTAACTGGACGGTTTCAGCGGAGGCCGGCAGGGCGGCGGCCAGGGAGAACGCGGCGAAGAGGAGGCGTCGGACGGGGTGCACGTAAGCCAGCGTAGGGAGGGGGCGAGGGTCGGCAAATCAAGAAAGCCGGCCGGGGTCAGGTCGCAGGACCTCGCCAAGCAAAAGACCGCCATAAGGGCGGTCTTTTGCTTGGCGTCCTGGCCGAGGGGTTATTTCCCCTTGGCTTCGAACTTAGGGTGCAGGTATTCCGCGCAGGAGTCGAGGGAGGCCAGCTGGACGTAATCGGCTTCCGGGACCTCGATGCCGTGCTTCTTGCGGAGCTCCATGACGATGTCCAGGAAGTCCATCGAGTCGAGGGACAGCTGGTCGCGAAGGCGGACCTCCGGCTTGACGGCGGTCAGGTCCTCGTCCGGCGCGATGTCGGCGATGATGTCGAGCACCACCTGCTTGATGTCTTCCTTGGTCATGTTTTCAGCGAGATTGTTACAAACGGCCGGACCCCGTCAGGCAACCCCATATTTCTTGACGATGAGGGCGGAATTGATGCCCAGCATGCCGAAGGAGTTGTTCAGGATGGCGTCGACCCGGGAGACTTTGACCGGTTGGTTGATCACCAGGCCGGGGAGGGCGCATTCGGGGTCCAATTCCTCGATATTGATGGTCGGATGGACCCAGTGGTCGTCGAAGGAGGGCAGGTTGCCCGCCAGCTCCAAGGCGCCGGCCGCCCCCATGCAATGGCCGATGAAGCTCTTGGTGTTGTTGATCCGCGTCTCCGGGCAGCCCGCGAACACGGCGCGCAGGGCGGTGCACTCCTGGATGTCGCCCAAGGCCGTGGCGGTCGCGTGGGTGGAGACGATATGGATGTCCTGCGGCTTCATGCCGGCGCGCTGCAGGGCCATCCGGACGCATTCGGTCTGGCGTTCCGGGTTGGGAAGCACGGCGTCCGTGGCGTCGGAGTTGATGCACCACCCGGCGATCTCGGCGATGATGCGGGCGCCGCGGGCCAGCGCGTCGTCGAGGCGCTCGAGCACGTAGATGGCGCCGCCTTCGGAGATGACGATGCCGTTGCGGTGCTTGTCGAAGGGGCGGGAGGCCTTGGTCGGGTCTTCATGGGCGCCCAGCGCGCCTTGGTTCTTGAAGCCGGCGAAGATGCCGAAGGTGTGGATGGACTCGGAGACGCCGCCGGCGAAGGCCACGTCGACCTCGCCGAGCTGCAGCATCTGGGCGGCTTGGATGAGGCCGGCGTTGCCTGCGGCGCACGCGGCTCCGATGGTGTAATGCGGGCCGGTGATGCCCATGTTCATCGTGACCTCGCCGGCCGGGTTGTTCGCCACGGTGCGGGGGTTATGATGGTGCGTCCAATACTTGGTATCGTTGCCGAACTGGGAGATGTTGTGGATCTCGTTCTCGGTCTCGACGTTGCCGTGCTCGGTGATGCCGAGGTAGACGCCGACGCGGGACTTGTCGACCTTGTCCCAGTCGAGCCCGGAGTCGCCCAGCGCCTCGCGCGCGCAGAAGATCGAGATGGAGCCGACGCGGGTGCCGTTGCGGATTTCCTTCCGTTTCTGCCACTTGGTGGCGTCGAAGTCGCACACCCCGGCCGGCTGCGGCCCCATGTGGCGGACATCGATGACGGCGATGCGCGCCTTGCCGGCGAGCAGGTTGGCCCGGAACTCCGCCAGGGTGTTCCCGTTGGGGGCGGTGAGGCCGAGGCCGGTGATGACGATGCGGGGCTTGGAGGACATCTGACTTCCTCCCATCAAGCGTCCGCCGGCCATGAAGTCAAACCCCGCTCCCCGCTTGCCCTTGCCAATCGGCCGCGGCCGAGTTGTCTGATGGGCGATGTCCCAGCCGATCCAGTGCTCGCTGTGCGAGGAGGCCGCCACGGTCCACCTCTCCCAGGTCGTCCACGGCAAGGTCAGGAAGGTGCACCTTTGCGAAGCCTGCGCCCAGAAGGGCGGGGCGACCGATCCGGCGGTCTTCCAGCTCGCCGACGCCTTGGCGGCGCCGACGCCGGCGCCGACGTTGACGTGTCCGCAGTGCGGCTTCACCGACCTCGACTTCCGCAAGCGCGGCCGTCTCGGCTGCCCGTCCTGCTGGGAGACCTTCGGAGAAGCCCTCGGCGGCCTGCTCCTCAAGGTCCAGCATGAGCCCGCGCACGTCGGCCGCGCGCCCGCCGGGGTGGTGCCCGTCGCCCAGCTGCGCCGTCGCCTCGACGCCGCCCGGCTCGAGATGGCCGCCGCCGTCGCCGGCGAAGACTTCGAAGCCGCCGCGCGCCTGCGCGACGAAATCGCCGCCCTCGAGCGCCAGCTCGCCTCTTGACCATGTCCGTCGAAGACATCCTCGCCGCGGAAAGCGAGCTCACCCACCTCCTCGGCGGCCAGCAGGCCGTGGTGCTGAGCACGCGCATCCGCCTCGCCCGCAACCTCGAAGGCCTGCCGTTCCCCGGCTGGGCCAAGGCCCCGCACCGCAAGGAGATCTCCGATCGCTGCGTCACCGTCCTCGAAGGCCTGCCCAAGTTCCGTCGCGGCCACGTCGTCCGCATGGGCGAGTTGGGCGACCGCGACCGCGCGGTGCTCGTGGAGCGCCACCTGGTCTCGAAGGAGCTCGCCGCCGGCAAGCTCGGCGCCGCCGTCATCAGCCGCGACCAGACCTGTTCCGTGATGGTCAACGAAGAGGACCACCTGCGCATCCAGGTCGTCAAGGCCGGCTGGCATCTGCGCGGCACCTGGCACATCGCCGAGCAGCTCGACGACGCCCTCGGCGGCGTGCTCAAGCTGGCCTTCTCGGACCGACTCGGCTACCTCACCGCCTGCCCTACCAACGTCGGCACGGGCCTGCGCGCCTCCGCGATGGTCCACCTGCCGGGCCTCTGCCTCGCCGGCCACATGGACAAGGTCACCCGCGCGCTCAACCAGGACGGCCTCGCCGTCCGCGGCTGGCTCGGCGAGGGCACCGAGGCCGCCGGCAACGTCTTCCAGATCTCCAACCAGCAGACGCTCGGGCTTTCCGAGGACGCCATCCTCAGGCACCTCGGCGGCTGGATCAAGCACGTCGTCGAGCAGGAATGGAACGCCCGCCGCAAGCTCGCGCAGGAGGAAGGCGAGAAGTTCGTCGACCGTCTCGCCCGTTCGCTCGGCGTGCTGCGCTCGGCCCGCCTGCTCACGAGTTCCGAGGCGATGAACATGCTCTCGCACCTGCGGCTCGCCTGCGACATGGGCTGCCTGCCGGAAGAAAGCCGCCACCTCGTCGACCGCCTGATGATCGAAGGACAGCCCGCCCACGTGCAGGCCCGCGCCGGCCAGGAGCTCGACAGCGACGGACGCGACCGTCGGCGCGCCGCGGTCGTCCGCGAGGCGCTGAAGGATTTCCCCGAGGTCGTCCCGCCGTCCGCTTAGTCGGCCTGGGGCGGATTCGCCGCGCGGTCCTTCCGGGCCATCTCGTCCAGGAGCGCCTGCACGCGCGCCACGCCGCCGGTGATGTCATCCTCGGCGAAGAGGATGTCCGGCGTGTGCTTCATCTGCAGGATGCCGCCGATGGCCGAGCGGAGCTCCGTGCGCACGCGCTTCAGGAACGCGCGCGCCTTCTTGCGCTCCGCGTCGTCGCCCGAGACGGCGTAGCCGACGCGGCACTGGCGGAGGTCGGGGGAGACGCTGGCGACGGTGATGGTGATCAGCGCGGCTTCGGTCGGCCAGCTCTGACGCAGCGCGGAGGAGACCTCCCGCTGGATGAGTTCGGCGACCCGGAGCTGGCGTTGGGACATGTGGCTTAGAGGGCCGGACGCGTCTGGACCATCTCGACGGCTTCGATGACGTCGCCGGGCTGGTATTCGTCGTAGCCGCCGAGCTTGATGCCGCACTCGAAGCCGGCCTTGACCTCGGAGGCGTCGTCCTTGAAGCGACGCAGGGTCTCGACCGGGCCGTTGTGGATGATCTTGCCGCCGCGGACCACGCGCGCCTTGGCGGCGCGGCGGATGAGGCCTTCGGTGACCATGCAGCCCGCGACCTTGTGCTCCTTGCCGAGCGGGAAGACGGCGCGTACTTCGGCGGCGCCGAGCTTGTTCTCGCGGACCTCGGGGTCCAGGAGCTCGGTCATGGCTTCCTTCACGAGCGTGATCAGCTCGTAGATGATGTCGTGCGTGATGAGGCGGACGCCGGTGCGCTTGAGCTGGGGCTGGACGCCGTTCTCGAGCTTGGTGTCGAAGGCGACGATGAGGGCCTTGGAGGCTTCGGCCAGGGCGACGTCGCCCTGGGTGACGGGGCCGACGGAGCCGCCGACGACCTCGAGGCGCACCTTCGCGGACTTGATGTCGCGGAGGCAACCTTCGAGGGCTTCGAGCGTGCCGTTGACGTCGGCCTTGAGGAGGACGCGGAGGATCTTCTCCTTGTCCTGGGCCAAGGCCGCCATGAGGCGTTCGAGGTCCGACATGCCGGGGCGCGCGCCGGTGTCGGGCGCCTGCTGCCGCGCTTCGGCGGCCTTGCGGGCGGCGAGGGCGGCTTCTTCGGCGAGCTCGCGGGCCTCGCGGTCGTTCTTGACGGTCTTGAACTTGGAGCCGGGGGAGGGCACGGCGTCCCAGCCGAGCACGAGCGCCGGGGCGCCGGGCGCGGCGGAGGTCATGCGGTTGCCGCGCTCATCCATGAGCGCGCGCACCTTGCACCAGGTCTCGCCGCAGACGAACGAGTCGCCGGGCTTGAGGGTGCCTTTCTGGACGATGACGGTGGCGGTGGGGCCGCGGCCGGTCTCCATCTGGGATTCGATGACGACGCCCTGGGCGGGGCACTTGGCGTTGGCCTTGAGGTCGAGGACTTCGGCCTGGAGGAGGATGGACTCGAGCAGCTCGGTCATGCCGGTGCCCTTGAGCGCCGACACGGGGCTGGTGATGGTCTCGCCGCCCCAGTCTTCCGGGGTGATGTTGCGTTGCTGCATCTGCTGCTTCACGCGGTCGATGTTCGCGCCCTTGGCGTCGACCTTGTTGATCGCGGCCACGATGGCGCTGGCGTGCTTCTGGGCGAACTTGAGGGCTTCTTCGGTCTGCGGCATGAAGCCGTCGTCCGCCGCCACGACGAGGACGGCGACGTCGGTCACCGAGGCGCCGCGCTCGCGCATCTTGGCGAAGGCGGCGTGGCCCGGGGTGTCGAGGAAGGTGACGGTCTTGCCCTTGTACTCCGGTTTCTCGCCCTGGTAGGCGACGGAGTACGCGCCGATGTGCTGGGTGATGCCGCCGGCTTCGCCCGAGACCACGTTGGTCTTGCGGAAGAAGTCGAGGAGGGTGGTCTTGCCATGGTCGACGTGCCCGAGCACGCAGACGACGGGCGGGCGCGGGGTCATCAGGGCCGGGTCGTCTTCGGACGGCTTCTCTACCTTCTTCACGGGCTGGACGCCTTCGCCGCGATGACGGACTTCCAGCGTGTACCCGTGACGTTCGGCGACCTTACGGGCGTCGGCCTCCTCGATGACCGAGGAGACGCTGACGACCTTGTTCAGTTCCATCAGGTTGCCGATGACCTGGAAGGGCTTGAGATTGAGGGCGATCGCGAAGTCGCGCACCACGATCGGCGGACGGACGGTGATGGTGCCTTTGCTGCCCGGGACGGCCTGCTGGCCGCTGGCGGCCGGCCGGTTGACGACCGGGGCCACGGGCGGGCGGATGACGGGAGGGACGTTGGCGGCGCGGGCCGGGACGGGCGGGGTGCTGCTGATGACGACGGGCGGAAGGTCGGCCTTGGTCGGCGTCGGGGTGATGGCCGGACGCGGGATGACCGGAGGCACGGGCGGGCGCGCGGCGGGCGGCGGCGTGGCCGCGATGGTCGGACGCGGGGGCAGGCTCACCGACGGCGGCGTGCCGGGCTTGGCGGCCGGGGCGCCGGGCGCGGTCGGCGCCGGCTTGGCCGGTTCCGGCGCCTTGGGGACCTCGGCGGCGGGCTTGGCCGGCTCCGGCGCCGGCTCGGCCTTCTTCGGGAGCTTGTCCGCGGCGAACGCCAGGAACTCCTCGCGGTAGATCTTGCCGAAATTGCTCGAAGCCGCGGGCTTCTTGCCGTCGGTGTAGACGTAGTCCTTGAAGTCGGGTCGGGCGACCACGAACTGGTCCACCAGGGCGAGCAACGCCTTGACCTCGACGCCGAGCTCCTTGGCCACGTCGCTGAAACGCTGCGTGGTCGCGGGCTTCTTGGCTTCGGATTTCTTCTTCTCGGTCATGGGCGCGGGCGGAGGGTGTCGGGAGGGTGGGCGGCGGAAGGATTACGAACGGCGGACCTTGGCGTAGGCGGAGAGGACGGCTTCGACCTCCTCGGCCGGGATGCCGCTTTCCTGGAAGTCCTCCGCGGTCGCGCCTTCGAGGGCGTCGACGCTGGAGATGCCGAGGCCGACGAACTTCGCGATGAGCTCGGCGGGGAGGCCGAGCTGCTCGGCGATGCGGACGGCGGCGTCGCCGGCCTTGGCTTCGAAGCTTTCGGCGGCGTGCGTGGCCTTCTGGATGTTGAGGCCCCAGCCCATGAGCTTGGAGGTCAGGCGGGCGTTGCGGCCCTTGCTGCCGATGGCGATGCGCATGTCATCCTCATCCACTTCGAAGAAGATGGAGCGGCTGCGCTCGTCGATGCGGACGTTGCGCGGCTTGGCCGGGCGGATGGCTTCCTCGAGCAGCTTGAGCGGCTCGGCGTGGTAGCGGATGATGTCGATCTTCTCGCCGCCGAGTTCCTTGACGATGTTGCGGACGCGGGCGCCGCGGGCGCCGACGCAGGCGCCGACGGGGTCGACCTTGGGGTCGCGCGAGTCGACGGCGATCTTGGTGCGGTAGCCCGGGTCGCGGGCCATGGCGGCGATGGTGACGGTCTTGTCGGCGATCTCGGCGACCTCGAGCTCGAGGAGGCGGCGGACGAAGGCCGGGTTGGCGCGGGAGAGCACGAACTCGCGGCCGCGCTGGGGGTCTTCGCGGATCTCGAGGAGGAGGCAGCGGATGCGGTCACCGGTGCGGAATTCGTCGCCGTGGCAGCGCTCCTTGTGGGTGAGGACGGCTTCGGCGGTGCCGAGTTCGATCACGACGTTGCCGCGCTCGGTGCGGCGGACGGTGCCGGTGACGATGTCGCCGACCTTGTCCTTGTACTCCTGGAAGACCTGGTCCTTCTCGATCTTGCGGAAGCGCTGGTTGAGCAGCTGCTGGGTGGTCTTGGCGGCGATGCGGCCGAGGTCCTCGACCTTGATCGGCTTGCGGACTTCCTGGCCGACCTTGATGTCGGCGTCGATGAGGGAGGCGGCGACCGGGTTGATCTCCTGGAGCGGGTCGGATACGGAGTCGGTCACGCGCAGGACGACATGGGCCTCGAGCTTGCCGGACACGGGGTCGGCGTTCACTTCGACGTTCTGGCCGGCCATGACCGACTTCTCGACGGAGGACTTGATGGCCTCGACGATGAGGGCGCAGGCCTCTTCTTTTTTGATGTTCTTCTCCTTTTCGAGATATTGGAGGAAGGGTTTGATATCGACGCTCATGGTGATGGGTGCGGGTTTTTCGGTGAAATGATTTGGGGACAAAAAAAGCGGGTCCGGCAGGACCCACCTCGGTAAAGGTGAACTGACGGTTACCTTGGCCACCCCCGGGGGGATGTCAAGTGCGGTCGGCCTCGGGGGTCGGAGGGTTCCGCTTGCCCCCGGGGGGTCTTCTCCGAACCTTCCCGCATGGCCGACGAAAAAGTAATCTTCACGATGACGGGGGTCACGAAGTACTTCGAAAAGAAACCCGTTTTCCGCGATATTTCACTGTCGTACTATTACGGAGCCAAGATCGGCGTCCTCGGACTCAACGGCTCGGGCAAGTCCACGCTGCTCAAGATCATGGCCGGCGAGGACAAGGAGTTCGACGGCGCCATCAGCCAGGTGCCCGGCTACACGCTCGGCTACCTCGCCCAGGAGCCGCGCCTCGACGAACATCTGACGGTGCAGGAGTGCGTGATGCAGGCCGCCGGCCCGATGAAGGCCTTGCTTGAGGAATACGATGAGACGTTCGTCAAGGTCTCGGAGACCGACGACGCGAAGGAGCAGGAGAGGATCCTGGCCCGCCAAGGCGAGATCCAGACGATCCTCGACACGCGCGGCGGCTGGGACCTCGACGCCCGCATCGAGATGGCGATGGAAGCCCTGCGCTGCCCGCCGGGCGACGCCGTCGTCTCGGCGCTCTCCGGGGGCGAGAAGCGCCGCGTGGCGCTCTGCCGCCTGCTGCTGATGGAGCCGGACATCCTCCTGCTCGACGAGCCGACCAACCACCTCGACGCCGACACGGTCGCCTGGCTCGAACGTCACCTCCAGGGCTATAAGGGAACGGTCATCGCGATCACCCACGACCGCTACTTCCTCGACAACGTCGCCGGCTGGATCCTCGAGCTCGACCGCGGCCGCGGCATCCCCTGGAAGGGCAACTACTCTTCCTGGCTCCAGCAGAAGCAGCAACGCCTCGAGATGGAGGAGAAGCAGTCCGCCGCGCGCTCCCGCTCGATGGAGCGCGAACGCGAGTGGGCCGCCGCTTCGCCCAAGGCCCGCGTGGCCAAGAACAAGGCCCGCCTCCGCGCCTACGAACAGATGCTCGCCCAGGACCAGAACCAGCAGGAGAAGGCGGCCGAGATCTGGATCCCGCCCGGCCCCCGCCTCGGCGGCGCCGTCATCGAGGCCCGCGGCCTGACCAAGGGCTACGGCGACCGCATCCTGATGGACGACGTGAACTTCTCGCTGCCCGCCGGCGGCATCGTCGGCGTGGTCGGCCCCAACGGCGCCGGCAAGACGACGCTCTTCCGCATGATCACGGGCCAGGAGAAGCCCGACAAGGGCGCGCTCACGGTCGGCGACACGGTCAAGATCGCCTACGTCGACCAGTCCCGCGATTCGCTCCAGGCCGACGCGCCGCTGTGGTCCGCGATCTCCGACGGCCAGGAGATGGTCCATCTCGGCAAGATCATGGTGCCGGCCCGCGCCTACGCGGCCCGCTTCGGCTTCACCGGCGACGTCCAGCAGCGCAAGGTCGGCGTGATGTCGGGCGGCGAACGCAACCGCATCCACCTCGCGCGCCTCATCAAGTCCGGCGCCAACGTGCTCCTGCTCGACGAGCCGACCAACGACCTCGACGTGAACACCATCCGCGCGCTCGAGGACGCCCTCGAGGGCTTCGCGGGCTGCGCGGTGATCGTGACGCATGACCGCTGGTTCCTCGACCGCGTGGCCACGCACATCCTCGCTTTCGAGGACGACAGCACGGTGTTCTGGCACGAAGGCAACTACGGCGACTACCTCGAGGACCGGCGCAAGCGCCTCGGCCTCGAGTCGGACACGCCGCGCCGTCCGAAATACCGCCGTCTTACGCGCTGAGCCGGTCCGCCGCCTTCAGCCGCTGCTTCCACGCTCCGGCCGACGCCGCGAGCGTGGTCAGCTGCAGGTCGCTCATGCGCCAGCCCCAGTTGCCCTGCGGGTTGCCGGGCGTGTTGAAGCGCGCCTCGGCCCCGAGCCCGAGCAGGTCCTGCACGGGGAGGAAGGCGGCCACGCCGGGCGAAGCCAGCGCGGCTTCGGCGAGCGTGACGTGCGGGGCGGTCATCGCGCCGAAGACGGCCTCGACGCGCGCGCGTTCCTCGGCCGACGCCTGCGCATACCAGCCGACGACGGTGTCGTTGTCGTGCGTGCCGGTATAGACGACGCGGTCCGCGGTGATGTTCGCCGGGAAATGCGGGTTGCCCTCGGGCGGGCCGCCGAAACCGAACTGCAGCACCGACATGCCGGGCAGCCCGGAGGCCCGGCGGAGCACGTCGACGCCGGGCGAGAGCAGGCCGAGGTCCTCGGCGACCAGCGGCAGGCCGGCCAGCGCGCCGGTGAAGGCGAGGCCGGGTCCCTCGCACCACTTGCCTTCGCGGGCGTTCGGCGCTCCCGCGGGTACGCTCCAGTAGTCATGGATGCCGCGGAAGTGGTCGATGCGGATCGCGTCGAAGAGCTCGAGGTCGTGATGGACCCGCGCCTTCCACCACGCGTAGCCGTCGGCGGCGTGGCGGTCCCAGTCGTAGAGCGGATTGCCCCAGAGCTGGCCGTCCGCCGCGAAGTAATCCGGCGGCACGCCGGCCACGGCCGTCGGCCGGCCCTGCGCGTCGAGCTGGAAGAGTTCGGGGCGGGTCTTCGCGTCGCAGCCGTCGGCGGAGACGTAGATGGGTTCGTCCCCGAAGAAGCGCACGCCCTTGCCGTGCGCGTAAGCGCGGAGCGACTTCCATTGCTCGGCGAAAAGGAACTGCAGCACCTCGGCCTCGGCGACGGCTTCGGCGGGGGCTTCGTCGATGTCCCATCGGTCCGGGGCCGCGAAACCGTTGGCCTCGCGCAGCGCGGAGAAGCGGCACCAGGCGCCGAGCCAGCCGGCCTGCTCCTCGCGGAAGCGGCGGAAGGCGGCGTTCTGCTTCAGCGTCTTCGCGCCGCGCCGGGCGGCGAGCTGCAGGGCAGGGCGCAGCTGGTTCCAGAGCCGGCCGTAGTCGGTGCGTCCGTCGCTCCCGCGCCGCAACGCGGCGATCTCTTCGGGCGTGAGCAGCTTGCGCGCGCCGAGGTCGGCGAGGTCGAGCAGGTAAGGGTTGCCGGCGAAGACGGAGAGGGCCTGGTAGGGCGAATCGCCGTAGCCGGTGGGGCCGAGCGGGCAGACCTGCCACCAGCCGAAGCCGGCGGCGGCGAGGATGTCGACGAAGCGCCGCGCTTCGGCGCCGAGCGAGCCGACGGGTCCTTCGCCGGGCAGGGCCGTCGGATGCAGCAGCACGCCCGCGCAGCGTCGCGGGAACGCCCGGCAGGCGTAGGCGGCGGGAGCCCGGCCGTTCACGGCGGCGGGTTCGCGGCGGGCGGCGTCCATCTCAGCGCAGCTGGACGTAATGCTTGGCGCGGAGTTCGTCCAGCCAGCGCTGGATCGCCGCCTTCATGCCGATCGAGCGGACCTTGGTCTCGATCTCGGACATCACCTCGGGATCGTTGACCGGAGCGTAGCCCTGCGGGCGGGAGGCTTCGGGACTGACGATCACGTAGAGCGGCGCGGCGCCGACCTCGAACTTCAGAGGGGCCGAGACTTCGCCGTGCTTCAGCTTGCGGACGGCTTCGACGACGGTCTGGTTGAGGTCTTCGACGTTGCGCCAGCCGGCGTCACCGCCTTTGCGGGCGAAGTCGTCCGCGCTGATGCGCTCGGCCACGTCGGCGAAGGTCGCCGGGCCGTTGAGGGGCTTGCCGCCGACCTTGTAGCGGGCCATGAGCTCGGCGATCTTGGCGGGCTGGCGCAGCGCCTCGGCCCAGGCTTGGGCGCGCGCGGCGGTCTCCTCCGGCTTCTCGGCGGCGCCCTGGGTGATGGTGATCTGGCGGAGCTTCACCTGTTCCTTGCGCACGAAGTCGGCCTTGTTCTTGTCGTAGTATTCCTGGATCTTGCCGGGATTGACGTCCCAGGCGGCCCGGCGGATCTGGCCGACCATGTATTCGAAGATGATGCGGTCCTCGATGGTCTTGCGGTAGGCGAGCGGCGTGGTGCCGGCGGCCCGCAGCGCGGCGACGAAGCGGTTACGGTCGCCGCCGTGGTCGCGCCGGATGGTCTCTTCGATGTCGGCGTCGATGTACGAGGCCGGAAGGTTGGCGCTGCTGGCGCGGAACTCGGCGATGACGATCTGCCTTTCGGCCATCGACTTCAGCGTCTCCTGGGCCGCCTGCTGCAGGGCCTGTTCGAACTCCCGGTCGGTGCGGGCCGCGGCGCGAAGCTGCCCGACGATGGGGTCGATCTGCCGGCGGACGTCGGAAAGCGTGATGCCCTGGCCGTCGGCGTCGGCGGCGATGCGGTCCGCGTTGATCTGGGACCAGCGCTTGGCGGCGGCCTCTTCCAAGGAGGGCTGCTTGAGCTGGGCGGTCGCGACGGCCGCGGTCAGGAGGAGCAGGCTGCAGAGGAGGGAGGATTTCATCGTACTTCGGGTGCGGGTAATCTCGAGAGGAAGCCGCGGATTTCCTTCAGTTTCCGCAGGGGGTCTCGCACGGTCAAGCGGGGAAACCGGTTGCCGACCAGAATGGGCTCGGGCGCGCGGCCGCCGGCCGCCGAAAGGCAGCGGATCACGTCGCCGTCGGTCGTCACGGAAACGACACATTTATCCTCCGCCAGGCAGCGGATCTCCGCCAGGCTCAGCAGCGCGTCGGCTTCCGGAGGCAGCTTGCCGTAGCGGTCCTTGAGCGAGGTGCGGAGTTCGGCCACCTCGGCGGCGTCCAAGGCCAGGGCGATGCGCCGGAAGGCTTCGATGCGCAGGCGGGTCTCGGGAATCCAATCCGAGGGCAGGGTGGCGGTCAGCAGGGGCACGTCGCCTTCGCTGCTGTTCGCCTGTTCGGTCCCGAGCGCGGCCTGGGTGTGGTCGATGAAGTCCAACCGTACCTCGCAGCGTTCGACGACCGCGCCCTTGTCGCCGCGGAGCTTGGCGACGCTCCGGCGCAGGAGCTGGCAGTAGAGGTCGAAGCCGACGGTCGCGACGTGGCCGCTCTGGGCCGCGCCGAGGATGTTGCCCGCGCCGCGCAGCTCGAGGTCGCGCATGGCGATGCGGAAGCCGGCGCCGAGCTGGTTGTATTGGCGGATGGCCGACAGGCGTCGGTGCGCCGTGCCGACCAGCGCGGCATGCCGGTGCAGGAAGAGGTAGGCGTAGGCCTGGCGGTTGAAGCGGCCCACGCGCCCGCGCAGCTGGTAGAGCTGCGCGAGGCCGAAGCGGTCGGCGCCCTCGATGATGAGGGTGTTGCAGTTCGGGATATCCAGACCGGTCTCGATGATGGTCGTGCAGACGAGCACGTCGTATTCGCCGGCGACGAAGGCGGACATGACCTCCTCGAGCTGGCCCGCCGGCATCTGGCCGTGCCCCACGATGATGCGCGCCTTGGGCACGAGCGCGGCGAGGCGTTCCGCGACGGCTTGGATGGTCTCGACGCGGTTGTGCAGGTAGAAGACCTGGCCGCCGCGGGCGAGCTCGGCCTTCACGGCGTCGCGGACGAGTTTCTCGTCGTAACTGCGCACGATGGTGCGGATGGGCAGGCGTTCCCGCGGCGGGGTCTCGATCACGCTGAGGTCGCGGGCGCCGACGAGCGCCAGGTAGAGCGTCCGCGGGATGGGCGTCGCGCTCATGGCGAGGACGTCCACCTCGGTCCGCAGCTGCTTGAGGCGTTCCTTATGGCGCACGCCGAAGCGATGCTCCTCGTCGATGATCACGAGGCCGAGCTTGCCGAAGCTCGTGCCGTCGGAGAGCAGGGCGTGCGTGCCGACGACGACGTCGACGGTCCCGGCCGCGGCGCGCGCCCGGACGTCGGCCTTCTGCTTGGCGGTGCGGTAACCGCTCAGGAGTTCGACGGAGACCGGCCAGCGGGCGAGGCGCTCCTTGAAGCTTTCGAAGTGCTGCTGCGCGAGGACGGTCGTGGGCGCGAGGATCGCCACCTGTCGTCCGCCGAGCACGCACTTGAACGCGGCGCGCAGCGCGACCTCGGTCTTGCCGAAGCCGACGTCGCCGCTGACGAGCCGGTCCATGGGCGCAGGGCGTTCCATGTCGGCCTTCACGTCGAGGATCGCGCGCGTCTGATCCGGCGTCTCGCGGTGCGGGAAGGAGCGCTCGAACTCGCCCATCCAGGCGTTGTCCGCGTCCTTGGGATGGGTGATGCCCGGTTTGGTCGAGCGGGCGGCCTGCATCGCCAGCAGCTGCGCGGCCAGGTCGGCGGTGGCCTTTTCGGCGGCCTTGCGCGACTTCTCCCAGCCGCCTCCGCCGAGCTTGGAAAGCTTGGGGTGCGCGCGGCCGATGCCGATGTAACGCGTGAGCAGGTGCGACTCCCGCACGGGGAGGTGCAGCATCGACTTCTCGGCGAACTCGAGGCCGATGAAATCCTCGGTGCGCCCGTCGTGCTCGTGGGCCTTGATGCCGCGGAAGAGGCAGACGCCCTGCGTCGCGTGCACCAAGGCGTCGCCATCGGCGAGTTCGCCGAAGTCGAGGGCGCGGCCGACGGCGGCGCGGATGGCGGTACGGCGGCGCGGCAGGACGGCGAGGGGCCGTTTGCGTCGTCCGAAGAGCTCGCGCTCGGTGAGCAGGATCAGGCCGTCGTTGAGGAGGCCGGGCAGCTTGCCCGGTGCGACGATCACGCCGCCGCCGAAACGTCCTGGGATGACGCGCGGGGCGAAGCCGCGGATCTTGGCGCAGGCGACGTCGGCGTTGAGCCGGTCGACTGATCCGTCGGTGTCGCCCGCGAGCAGGCAAGGGCGCCCGTCCTTGGCGAGCGAAGCCGCGGCTTTCAGGAGGGCGGGCCGGGTTTCGGCGCTGTCGGTCGCCGAACCGATGAGCAAGGACTCGGCGGGCGCGGATTCGAGCGCCTGCGCGGCGTAGCCGGCCGGGGCGTCGTCGGTTTCCTCCAGCACGAGTTCGTCGACCGCCGCGGCATGGAGTTCCGCGCAGAGGACGTCCTCATGGCAGCGGTCGACGGAGACGACGAGCGCGTCGGCCGGCAGGTGACGGAAGAAGGGGGCTTCGGGCGCCGAGCCGGAATCGTCGCGCGGGGCGCAGATGACCAAGCCGTCGACCTCGCCTTCGCTGCGTTGCGTGGCGGGATCGAAAGGGCGCAGGGATTCGACGACGTCGCCGAAGAGGTCGATGCGCACCGGCATCTGCGCGTTGAGCGGGTAGACGTCGAGGATGCCGCCGCGGAGCGCGTATTCGCCGGGCTGTTCGCAAAGCGCTTCGTGGGCGTAGCCGAAGTCCTCGGCGAGGCGCTTCGCGAAATCACGCAGGGCGAGCTTCTCGCCCTTGCGGACGACGATCTCCGCCTTGGCCGTGGCTTCCGGCGCGGGCGAGCGGCGGGTCAGCGCGCCGGGCGTGCAGGCGATGAGGAGGGGCCGCTTCGCGTCATGGCCGCCGTGACGCAGGAGCGAGAGCACGCCGAGGAGGTCGCAGTCGGCCTCGAAGGCCGGCACGGCGGCGTCCGCTTCCGTCAGCGTGCGGGCGACGGGCTTGGCGTCGTTGAGCAAGGTGAGCAGCTGGGCGGTCTCTTCGGCGAAGGTCTCGGCCGCGCCCAGGTTCGAGGCCAGGAAGACGATCACGCCTCGCCGGGCGCCTTCCGAACAGGCGCAGGCGGCCCAGGCGTGCGAAGGCACGCCGGTCAGGGCACGGCGTGGCTGAGCGGACATGCCGCTATCGAGGCGGGAAGGACAGATGCGTCAAACCCAACCCCTTACTTCAGGACCGCCTGGGCGATTTCTTCCCAGAGTTCTTCGATCTGCGCCGGTTTCTTCGCCGGGCGGCCGGCCTCGGCGAACCAATAGCGGGCGTTGCCGAGATCGCCTTCGATGAGGTGGAGCAGGGCGTGAAGCCAAGAGCCGGACGTAGTGTGGATGTCCTGCGCGATGTCGTGCGCCTTGTCCCATTCGCCCTTCTTGATGAACCAGAGCGATCGCGCCTCAGGCGATAGGCCGCGCGGCGGTTGTGTGTCGGTCGCGGCCGAGGCTTTCAGCTGGGCGGGAGTCATGGTCAGCGGACGGTATGGAGGCGCGAAAGAGCGTCGGATGCCTCCGAGGGTAGTTCCGCGAGAATCTGAGCGGCGGCCTTCTGCCCGGTGCGGACTTCCTCCAGGCGCATGAGCTGTTCCATGAGGCCGAGCTTATCGGTGTGCTCCTGCTTGCCGGTCAGCTGGGCCAGCACCAGGCGCCAAGCGTAAGCCTCGGCCATGTCGCGCGGAGATTTGTGGCCTTCTTCCAGCCGAGCGGAGAGATTTTCTATCGATTCGAGGTCGCGGCGCATCGCCGCCCGGCGGAGTAACTCGGTTCCAAGGTCGTAGTCTCGGGGGATGCCGGGCACGCCTTTGTCGTGGCCCTCGGCTAGCTTGCGTAAAGAGACGCGGTCGCCGGCATCGGCTCCGCGTCGATAGTATGCGTAAGCCTGCCGAAGCGTACGCTCGTAGGCCGCATAGGCGGTCTTGTCCATCGAACCTCCCGCAGCCTTCTGCGCCGCGTCGGCTTCTTCGAGGCAGAGGTCGCCGAGGACACGGTAGCCCATCGGTTGTCCTTTGGCGATGGCTTGCTCCGCCCAGGTCCGGGCCGCGACACTGTCCTTGGCGGTGCCGGTGCCGCGGAGGAGGTAAAGCGCCAGCACGGCCATGGCCCGCGAGTGGCCTTTCTTCGCCGCTTCCTGTGTCCAGCGGAACGCCAAAGGCTTGTCTTCCTTGAGCTGGAGCTCCACCGGAGCATAGGCCGTGTGGCGTAACGCGTAGACGTATTGCGCCTGTTTGTTGCCCGCTTCGGCGAGCCTAAGGATTTCGGAGGGTTCGGACCACGGGTCGAGGCCCGAGAAGTAGCGGTCGAAGAACTCCCCGGGCAGCTGTGCGACCGGCACTTCCCACTGGTTGGCGAGGTCGAGGGTGAGTACGACGGCGAGGCCGGCTCCGAAGAGGTAGGGGCGGAGCCGTTCGAGTTTGCGGCGCATGGACACATCCAAGCCCGAGGCGGTCCCGTGGCAAGGGACTAAGAAGAAGCCACAAGAGGCGCGGTCGGAGGGCTTGCCTGGCTCCGGCCTCGGGCTAGTCGTATTCCATCCCCATGCGCCTGCTCGCCTTGTTCTGCCTCACCTCGCTCATCGCCAAGGAGCAGCCCGTCGTCCTCGGCCATGGCGCGGCTCGCTACGCCCTCGACCTGACCTGGGCCAAGGCCGATCCGTCCGTCGCCCCGGTGGTGAATTCCCACGCTCTCGCCGAAGACAAGGCCGGCCGCATCTACCTCGTCACCGACCATCCGAAGAACGACTTCCTCGTCTTCGAGAAGGACGGTCGGTATGTCCGCTCGATCAGCGCGGGGCTCGGCGGCGGCCATGGCCTGGAGATCTTCGAACAAGGAGGCGTCGAGTATCTCGTCCATGTCGACTCGGGCTGGCACATGGCCGCCGAGGGTTGGAACCCTTCCGCCGTCGAAGGGCGCATCACGTTGCTGACGACCGACGGCAAGGTCGTGCGCAAGTTCCCGACGCCGAAGGAGCTCGGCCTCAGCGACGGCAAGTTCATGCCGTGCGACGTCGCCTGGACGCCGGCGGGCACGCTGCTCGTCGCCGACGGCTACGGCTCCAACCTCATCTACGAATTCTCCTTCGAAGGGAAGCTGCTCAAGAAGTGGGGCGGCCCGACGAAGGACGCCGCCAATCTCAGCAACGCCCACGGCATCTCGATCGACGCCGCCGACCCGCGTGGTCCGCTCGTCTGGGTGCCCTCGCGCAGCCAGAACCAGGTCAAGGCGTTCACCTTGGACGGCAAGCATGTCGACACGCTCGATCTGCCGGGCGCTTTCGCCGGCCAGTTGTTCTTCCGTGGCGACAAGATCTACACCGCCGTCTGCTGGAGCAAGGACGCCAAGGGCAAGCGGCTCCCGCAGTCCGGCTTCCTGCTCGTGCTGGACCGTGCCACCAAGAAAGTCCTCAGCGCGCCGGGAGGCAATGAGCCGAAGTATGCCGACGGCAAGCTCCAGCCGCTCAGCCAGGCCCAGCCGATCTTCAAGCACGGCCATGACCTCTTCGTGGATTCCGCCGGCGACATCTACCTCGGTGAATGGAACGCCGACCGTCGCTATCCGTCCAAGCTGACGCTGCTTAAGTAACTCAGCTGATCAGCAGCAACCGCGGTGAGCCGGGGCGGTTCTCCGGGGCGCGATGGACGCAGGGCGGTACGGGGCTGCCCGGCCAGCGCGTCGCGATACGCCATAGAGCGAACGTGCCGAAGGGGTAGGGCTTCGCGCCGGGCTTGGGCGCGTAATGGGAGTCGTAGCTGTTGTCGTGCAGGAACTCCGCGAAGCCGACGTCATCCGGGCCGCCGTATTCCTTGAGCAGGGCCGCGCGGATCTCCGGAATCTCGACCTTCAGGAGGGCGTCTTCGTTGCGGAGGCCTTCGCTGCAGGCGCCGTGATAGGTGCAGAGCCAGGTGTCGACCTCGACGGGGGCGCTGTCGACGTGGAACGAGGTCACGTCCGTCGGCACCGTGCCGGCGTCCGGTCCGCGTACGCAGTCGTAGACGCAGTTGAGCGAGGGGGCCAGGTCGTGATCGCGTAGGCGCTGCTGGTCCGCGAGCATCGACTCGGCCGCGACCCTGCCGGCCGGACTTAGTTCCAGGGCGCGGATGTGTTCGTCTTCGAGGGCGACGATGCCTTCGCCGGGGCCGAGCTTGGCGATGACCTCGGCGTAATCGCCCGGCAGCGTGCGTTCCCAGCAGAGGGCGTTGACGCCGTCCGCGAAGCACGTGGTCCGCAGTTCCTCGAAGCTCCGCACGAGGCGGACGCGCGGCTGGCCGGCGCCGCTCACTTCAGCGCGAAGCGCTTGGCGAATTCCTTGGCAAGCGTGTCGTAAGCGACGGCGCCCGGGGAATGGACGTCATACTGGAAGATCGTCTGTCCGTGGCTCGGGCACTCCGACAGGCGGATCGTGCGCGGGATCATCGCATCCATGACCAGGGCGGGGAAGTGGGTCTTCACTTCCTCGACGACCTGTCGGGAGAGCTTCGTGCGCACGTCATACATCGTCATCACGATCGCGCCGACGGTGAGCTTGTCGCTCGCGCCGGCCGCCTTGAGCTGGTCGACCACGCCGAGGATCTGGCCGAGGCCTTCCATCGCGAGGTATTCGGTCTGCAGGGTGACGATGAGGTGGTCGGACGCGCCGAGCGCGTTCATCGAGAGCATGCCGAGGGCCGGCGGACAATCGATGAGGATGACCTGGTATTTGCCGGAGGCGACGACGGGCGCGAGGGCCTCGCGGAGGCGTCCGAGGTAGTTCTCGGCCTGCGCGAGTTCGGATTCCACGGCGGCGAGGTCGACTTCGGACGGGATCAGGTCGAGTTTCTCGGTGGACGTCGCGACGATCATGTCGGCGGCCTTGGCTTCGCCATGCAGGACCTTGTAGAGGGACTTCCCTTCGGTCTTCTCGATGCCGAGCGCGCTGGTCGCGTTGGCCTGGGCGTCGAGGTCGACGATGAGGGTCGGGACGCCGAGGCGCGCGAGGCCGGCGCCGAGGTTCACCGTGGTGGTCGTCTTGCCGACGCCGCCCTTCTGGTTCGCGATGGAGAAGACCTTGGCCACTTAGGCGTCCTCGATGGGGCGTTCGACTTCGGTCGGGGCTTCGTAGTCGATGCCGGCTAGGCCGAAGCCGAAGTTCTTCATGAAGTCGGTCTGGTAGCCGGCGAAGTCGGCGTGGGCGTCGAAGGTCTCGGTCGTGACCTGGGGCCAGGCGTCGAAGACGGCCTTCTGGACGTCGGGCGCCATCTCCCAGTCGTCGATGCGGACGCGGCCATTCTCGTCGAAGTCGAGGGCGTTGCCGTTATACATCTGCTTCTCGAAGAGACGCTGGATCTGCTCGATGCAGCCTTCGTGCGTACCCTTGGCCTTCATGATCTTGAAGAGCAGGGACACGTAGAGGGGGACGACCGGGATGGCCGAGCTGGCCTGCGTGACGACGGCCTTGTTCACGGACACGAAGGCCCGGCCGCGGTGCAGCTTCATCAGGTCGTCGATCTTGCGGCCGGCGCGCTCGAGGTCTTCCTTGGCCTTGCCGATGGTGCCGTCCTTGTAGATCGGCCAGGTGACCTGCGGTCCGATGTACGAGTAGGCGACGGTCTGGCAGCCTTCCTGGAGGACGCCGGCGCCGTCGAGGGCGTTCATCCAGAGTTCCCAGTCTTCGCCGCCCATGACCTTGACCGTCTGCGCGATGTCATCGGCGGACGCGGTCTCGAGGGTGACCTCGTTCACGACCTTCTTGTCGGTGTCGAGGTTCTTGGCGTGGAAAGGCGCACCGGTCGGCTTGAGGACGGACTTATAGGTCACGCCATCGGGTGCGGTGCGGCGAGGGGAGGCGAGGGAGTAGACGACGAGGTCGACCTTGCCGCCGGGCATCTTGGACTTGATCGCTTCGATGACCTGGGCCTTGAGCTCGGCCGAGAAGGCGTCGCCGTTGATCGAGACGGCCTTGAGGCCGGCCTTCTTCGCTTCGGCATGGAAGCCGGCGGTGTTATACCAGCCGGGCGAACCCGGCTTGTCGCCTTCACCGTTGCGTTCGAAGAACACGCCGAGCGTCGCGGCGCCGGAGCCGAAGGCGGCGGAGATGCGGGAGGAGAGGCCGTAACCCGTGGAGGCGCCGATCACCAAGACCGATTTCGGACCGCCCTGGATGGGCTTGCGGGACTTCACGTAGGCGATCTGCTCGCGGACCGCCGCGGCGCAGCCGTCGGGGTGGGAGGTGATGCAGATGAACCCGCGGACGCGAGGCTTCAGGACTTGCTGGGACATGTGCCTACCCTTGAAGGCGGAGAAACCGACTTCAATCCGTAATTAAGCCGTAGGCCTGCTGGTGGCCGCCTTTTGCCTCGCTTGTCCCGTGTTGTTACCGACTCTCTCGCCCATGTTCAGCGCACGC
This sequence comes from Verrucomicrobiota bacterium, assembly GCA_030834165.1. Classification (GTDB taxonomy): domain Bacteria; phylum Verrucomicrobiota; class Verrucomicrobiia; order Opitutales; family UBA953; genus UBA953. Next base: position 10,778 of record JAURFU010000024.1, on the reverse strand, counting down.
CTTGCTTTTGCCGCGGAGACCAACGCCTTGAGCAAGGCCAAGGCGAAGCGACTCGCGGCCGGTCAGCCGGTGCTCGACCTATCCGATTCCAATCCGGCCAACGCGGGCTTCGCGTGGTCGGCCGCCGACCTCGGTCCGCTGCTGCGCCGCGACGGCGTACAGCGTCAGGATCCCAACCCGATGGGCATGGCCTCGGCCCGCACGGCGATCTCGGATTACTATTCCGCCCGCGGCGCGCGCGTGCCCGTCGATCAGCTCTTCCTGACCGCGAGCACGAGCGAGGCTTATTCCTGGATCTTCAAGCTGCTCTGCGATCCGGGCGATGAAGTCCTCGTGCCCGAGCCGGCCTATCCGTTGCTCGAAGTCATCGCCGCCCTCGAAGGCGTGACCTTGCGTCCGTATCAGCTCGTCCAGCTCGCCGGCGAGTGGGTCATCGACGCGACCACGCTCAGGGTGAGCCGTCAGACGCGCGCGGTGCTCTGCATCAATCCTTCCAATCCGACCGGCGCGTTCGTCGGCCGTCGCGACCGCGACGTACTGCGCGGCTTCGCGCTCAAGCACGGAATTGCGATCGTGTGCGATGAAGTCTTCCTCGATTATCCCGCCGAAGGCGTCGCCTCGCCGGGCACCTGGGCCGGCGAAGCCAACGTGATGACGTTCGTCCTCAGCGGCCTCTCCAAGGTCGCGCTCGCGCCCCAGCTCAAGCTCGGCTGGATCGTCGTCGCCGGTCCGGCCGCCTCGACGCTCGAGGCCCGCCGCCGTCTCGAGCATATCGCCGACGCCTTCCTTTCGGTGAACACCCCGGCTCAGCTCGCCTTGCCGGATCTCCTTCGCCGGGCCGAGCCGCTCCGCGCCCTTGTCCGCACCCGCGTCGCCCAGGGTGAGGCGACCTTGCGCGCCTGGGCCGCTTCGACCGGCGTCGGCTGCGCGGTGCTCCCACGTCCGGCCGGCTGGACGGCCATCCTCACCTTGCCCCCCGGCGTCCATGAAGATCGGTTCCTGATGAACGCCCTCAGCGAGGGTGTCTGGGCCCATCCCGGCTACTTCTATGGCATGCCGACCACGACCCCGAGCGTGGTTTTGAGCCTTTTGACCCCTCCGGACGCCCTTTCGGCGGGCCTGCAGGGCCTCGACCGCGCTTTGAAGCGGACTTAAGGGGTAATTACCGCTTGCCAACGGCCCCGGCACTCCTTTGCTCCGACTTTCCAAAAGGAGCCCGAACACTATGTCCCGTATCTGCAGCGTCACCGGCAAGCGCCCCGTCAAGGGCCGCCGAATCATTCACCGCGGTCAGTCCAAGAAGAGCGGCGGTATCGGCTTCCAGCTCGTGAAGCAGACCAAGCGCACGTTCAAGCCGAACGTCCAGCGCATCCGCGTCCTCCAGCCTAACGGCTCGGTGAAGCGCCAGTGGGTCTCGGTCAAGGCCCTCAAGGCCGGTCTCGTCACCAAGGCCTAAGCCTCGGTCTCGCGACCCCAGCAAAAACCCGCCGTGAACCGGCGGGTTTTTTGTGCCCGGAGCAGGGCGGGGTGGTTTAGGCGAACCTCTGCCAGAGCACCGTGGCCCAGACGGACAGGGCGATGACGATGGTCAGGAAGACCGCGGCGCTGCCCATGTCCTTGGCCCGTTTGGCCAGCGGGTGCCGCTCGAGCGAGATATGGTCGGTGTTGGCCTCGATGGCCGAGTTGATGAGCTCGACGATCAGGATCAGCTGCAGGGACGAAAAGAGCAGGGCTTTCTCGGGCAGGCTGACCGGGACGAACCAGGCGACGACCGAAAGGGGGACGACGACCATGAGCTCCTGCTTGAAGGCCTCCTCGTGGGTGGCCGCGGCTTTGAGGCCATCCCAAGTGTAACCTAGGGCGTTGAACAGGCGGGATAGACCGCCTTTGGATTTCATCGACTGGCCGTAAGGCTCCTGGTTGGACATCTGAAAGCACGCTATCCCTCTGTTTTCTTAGGGCAAAGGCATTTTTGGGTCCCAAAAATCGCTTGCCAGAGGGGGGTGCTACCCTAGGTTCAGTGGTTCCTTAGTCGGAAAACCCACCATGCGCGAAGATTACCTCCAGGAAGCCCGTAAGATCATCCCTGATGCGAACATTCTCATCAACGTGGTCTCGAAGCGCGTGAAGCAGCTCCGCAGCACGGCCGACTACTCCGTCCAGCCCCCGAAGTATAACCACACCCTGGGCGACGTGTTCGAAAAGCTTTCCCCCGAGGACATCGCCTTGCGCGAGGTCATCGAAGGCCGCATCTCCTGGGAGTTCCGTCCCGAGGACCGTCTGCCTGCCTAAGGCGGATTCCCCGAACAGCCGGTCTCCCGGCGCGTAGCCTTTTCGTTTCCCGATGGCCGCCCGCCGCGAACAGTCTCTTCCCGAGGTCAACAACCCGAAGGCCGGGCGCGACTATTTCATCGGCCCGACCTACGAGGCAGGGATCGTCCTGCGCGGCACCGAGGTGAAGTCCCTGCGCGCCGGCCGCGCCAACATCGCCGACGCGTTCATCAAGGTCACCCCGAAGGGCGTGATGCTCTACCACGCGCACATCGCGGAGTATGACTTCGGCAACCTCAATAACCACGCTTCCTACCGCACGCGGCAGCTGCTCCTGAAGCAGGCCGAGATCGAGAAGATCGTCGCCGAGGTCCAGTCCGGCGGCCATGCGATCGTGCCGTTGAAGATCTATTTCAAGCACGGCTTGGCGAAGTGCCTGCTCGCCGTGGGCAAGGGCAAGAAGATGCACGACAAGCGCCAGGACATCAAGGAGCGCGAAGCCAAGCGCGAGATCTCGCGCGCGATGAGCCGACGGAAGTGAAGCCGCCGCTCCACCTCGTCCTGCTCCGCCCGGAGATCCCGCCGAACACCGGCAACATCGGCCGCATGTGCGCGGTGACGGGCTGCGTGCTGCACCTCGTCCATCCGCTGGGCTTCAAGATCGACGACGCCAAGCTCCGCCGCGCGGGGATGGACTATTGGCACGAGCTCGACGTCCGTCATCACGCCGATTGGGAAGCTTTCCTGGCGTCGCCGGGCCGGCCGGAGCGCCTCTGGCTCTTCACCACCAAGACGAGCAACGGCCTCTGGGACGTCCGCTTCGAAGAAGGCGACGGCCTGGTCTTCGGCAGCGAGAGCTGCGGCGCCGCGCCGGAAGTCCACGAGTGGTTCGGGCGCGACCGCGAGGTGAAGGTCCCCCATTTCAACGACAAGACCCGCTCGCTCAACCTTTCGACCGCCTGCGGGATCGCGACGTATGAGGCGTTGAGGCAGATCAAGCGTGGAGGACTGAGTTGATGGCAGATGACAGATGGCTGCGTCGATGACTGATGGGGTTTAGTCGGGACGGGATTTTCGATAGGATATCAATCCGCCGATCAGCCTTCCGACCAAGGCCATTTGGTCGGTGATGTTTCGGCTTTCCCCGGTTTCAATCAGGCCTGCACGCAGGCAGACGTCTATCTGTGACTCGAGTTCGCAGAGCGAGCCGCGGGCGATATAGAGGAATCTCAGCGAGTCCCGATTCGTGCCCCTGCCGTTACCTTCGGCGACATTCGAGGGGATGGAAATGGCGGCCCGGCGTATCTGGTCGGCCAATCCGCGATCGATCGTTTTGGTTCGTCTCACGCAAAGTTTGTAAATCAACACCGCCAGGTCCCTGGACTCCGCCCATGCCTTAAGCTGCCGGTAAGGCGGGCCCTCTGCAGAAGATTCCATGGCCAAGGTTAGACGCCTGGTTCACTCGTGGCAAAGAAGGCATTCCCCCAGGGGGCTGCGGGCGGTTTCTATCATCGATGCAGTCCTCTGCCATCGACTCAGTCATCTGCTCCTCCCGCTTGCCTTCCTCCCTTCACCCTTACCCTCCTGTTCATGTCCCGCCTCGAAGCCATCCGCTCTCGCATCGCTCCGGCTCGCACCCGCCTGCTCGCGCATCCGCTCTACGCGCGCATGGCCTCGCTCCACGACGTGCGTGTTTTCATGGGGTCGCACGTCTTCGCGGTCTGGGACTTCATGTCTTTGCTCAAGCGTCTGCAGCGTGACCTGACCTGCGTGACGGTTCCTTGGGTGCCGGTCGGCGACGCGGAAGTCCGCTTCCTGATCAACGAGATCGTCTGCGGCGAGGAGTCCGACGTCGACCCGCAGGGCACGCGCATCTCCCACTTCGACCTTTATCTCCGCGCGATGCGCGAAGCGGGCGCCGACACTTCCGCGGTCGAGAAGGCGCTCGCCTCCGTGCGCGCGGGCGGCTCGACCGCCGCGGCCCTGGTTTCCGCCGGCGTGCCTGCCGGTGCCGCCGCCTTCTCCGGCGCGACCTTCGCCTTGGCTGCCGACGGCAGCTCCCACGAGGTCGCCGCGGCCTTCACGTTCGGACGCGAGGACCTGATCCCGGACATGTTCACGGAACTCGTCACGCGTCTCAGCCGCGAACATCCGGGCAAGCTCGACACCTTCCGCTACTACCTCGAGCGCCACATCGAAGTCGACGGCGGCCACCACGGCGCGATCTCGCTCCGCATGGTCGAACTTCTCTGCGGCGACGACGATCGTAAGTGGGACGAGGCGGCCGCCGCTTCCGTCGCCGCGATCGAGTCGCGCATCGCCCTCTGGGAGGCGATCCTGGCCGGTCTCAGGGCTGCCTGACCCGCAGGTTGCGGTATTCGACCTTCATCGGCGGGCCGACGTGCACCTGGACGCCGAGCTTGCCTTCGGGGTGGCGGGCGGCCGCGTCGTCATCGATGACCACGCTCATGACGTGGCCGTTGAGGAGGTGCACCTGCGTGCCGCCGCGCACGATGAGATGGTATTCGTTCCAGTCGCCGTCGCGGATGAACGTCGCGAGTTCCTTCGGGTCGCCGACCGAGCCCACGACTTCGGCTTTGCGGCCCGGACGGATGCGGGTGATCTGGCCGCGCAGGGCGTTGAAGGTGCGGCCGCGTTCTTCGTAGTTCTGGCCGGTGTGCTTGTTCTGGCCGTCGATGTCGGCCTGCGGACCGGTCAGGGCGAAGGTCAGCCCGGCGACGTCCGCGCTATGGTAGTTGATGCCGCTGTTGCCGCGGTCCGAGATGCGATACTCCGCCTTGAGCTCGAAGTCGCCGGGCAGGCTGCCTTCCCAGATGATGAAGGTGTTGCGCTTCACGATGGTCTCCGGGGTGATCTCGCCGACGATCGCGCCGCCTTCGCAGCGCCAATACTTCGGGTCGCCCGTCCAGCCTTTGAGCGTCTGGCCGTCGAAGAGGCTCTTCCAACCCAGGGCTTCCTCGGCCGAAGGGACGGGCATGGTCTGCTTCGGCGTCGGCGGGATGACTTCGGCGGCGCCGAGCCGGAGGCTGAAGGCGAGCAGGAGGGGCAGGGCGTTCATGGGTTATGGCCTGATTAAAGTGGAAGCCCGCCGAGGTCGCTCCTAAAACCGTCCCATCCCCGCCCATGGCCGCCACCGACCGACCGCTCGCCAACCGTATCCTCTGGGGGCTCCTCTTCGGGGTCGTCGCCGGTCTCGCCACCTTGGCCTTGGGGCAAGCCTCGCCCGCGTCGCTCGCGTTCATGCGCAAGGTCTCGACGGACGTCTTCGATCCGCTGGGCCAGGTCTTCCTTCGGCTCCTGTTCTTCGTGGTCATCCCGCTGGTCTTCGCCTCGCTCGCCGCCGGCGTCGCGCAGCTCGGGCGCCTCGACCGTCTCGGGCCTCTCGCCGGCCGGACGTTCGCGCTCTTCTTCCTCAACATGGCCGTCGCCGTGGGGCTCGGCCTGCTGATGATGAACGTGCTCCGGCCGGGCGATCATCTCGACGCAGGCGCGAAGACGATGCTGATGCAGGAGTTCGGCGGCGCCGCGCAGAAGCACGTGACCACCGCCGCGGCGCAGCCGTCCCTCTCGCTGTCCGGCATCGTGGAGATGTTCATGCCTAAGAACCTTTTCGGGGCCGTCGTCGGTCATACCAACGGCACCATCGGCGAAGTCCTGCCGCTCATCGTCTTCGCCTTGCTCGTGGGCGTGGTCGGTACGCAGCTCGCCGAAGCCAGGCGTCAGCAGCTCCTGTCGGCGCTCGACCTCGTCTCCGAGCTGATGACCGGCATCGTCCGGCTTGCGCTGAAGCTCGCGCCTTATGCCGTGCCGCTGATGATCTACGGCGTCGTGGTGAAGGTAGGCCTGGATATCCTGGTCGCCCTCGGGGTCTTCGCCCTCGGCTGTCTGGCGGTCATGCTGCTCCATCTCTTCGGGACGATGTCCTTGTGGCTGCGTCTATGGACCGGCCGCAGTCCGCTGGCTTTCTTCCGCGACATCCGCGGCGTGCTCGTGACCGCTTTCTCCACCAGTTCGAGCAACGCGACCCTCCCGGCGGCTTTGGAGTGCTCGCAGAACACCCTCGGCCTCAAGCCGAGCGTCGCGGGCTTCGTGCTGCCTCTCGGCACGACGATGAACATGAGCGGCACGGCCCTTTACGAAGGCTGCGTGGTGCTCTTCGTCGCCCAGGTCTTCGGCGTGGACCTCTCCGTCGGCCAGCAGCTGACCTTGCTCTGTCTGTCCGTCCTCAGCGCGGTCGCCGTCGCGGGCATTCCGGGCGGCTCCTTGCCGCTCATCGCCGGACTGCTCGTCACGTTCGGCATCCCGCCCGAAGGCATCGGCATCGTGCTCGGCGTGGACCGCGTCCTCGACATGGCGCGATCCACCCTGAACGTGGGCTGCGATCTGGCGGTCGCCGCCGTCATCGACGAGCGCGAGCGCCAGGCCGACGCAGGCACGGCTCAGAGCTGACGCAGGAGCACGACGCCGACGATGGCGACCGCGCCGCCGACCCAGAGGCGCCAGGACGGACGCTCGCCTTCGACACCCCACTGCATGATCAGGCCGATCAGAGGCGTCAGCGCCACGACGCTCAGCACCAGCGCGGCGTCGTGCTTGGTGAGCGCCCACTGATAGCACGCCACGCCCAAGGCGGGACCGGCGAGGCCGTTCATCAGCATCCAGGCCGGCGCGGTGCGCCAGGCGTAGGGACGGCTGATGCGTGCCAGGAGGCCGTCCTTGCGGGCCGACCAGAGGACGAAGAGCAGGACGATCGGCACGCCGCCGAGCAGTCGTACGAACCCTTGCGCGAAGCCGTCGGGAATGGTCTCGCCCGCGCGGGCGCAGGCATCGACCGCCATGGGCGTGCCGACGGCGCCGCAGGCCTGGCCGAAGGCGGAGAGCAGGCCCAGCCAGACGCCCGTACGGCGGTCGGCGGGGTCGCCTTCCGCCGGCGCGCCGAGCGCCACGGCGACGCCTGCGAGGATGACCAAGGCGGCGAAGAGCTGCGGTCCGTTGGGCGAGAGGTCGAGGATCTCGTATTCGAGGAAGAGCGCGATCGGCGCGGCGAGGCACTGCGTGAGCAGCATCGTGAGGCCGACGCCGATGCGCGGAAGCGCATGGAAGAGGGCGATGTCGCCGACGCCGAGGCCGAGCACGCCGCCGAGGAGGAGCCAGCCCCAGCCGGCGCTGAAGGGATGGCGTCCGCTGAACGCCACGAAGAGCCCGACGATGACGAGCGCGACGAGCAGTCGCCCGAGGTTCGCGAGGTCGGGTCCGTGGTGGGCCGAGCTGCGCCGCGCGCAGGTCACGGACCACGCATAGAAGAAGGCGGCTCCGAGGGCGTAGTCCATCAGTCGAATTTCTCCAGCACGGCCACGCCCACGGCGTCGGCCCGGAGGCGGCCCTCGCCGTTCAGGCGGAAGCGGGTGCCGGCCAGTTCCATGAGGTTCTCCTCGACGAGGTCGGCGAAGAGGTCGCGCACGCCCTGCGGCACGGGGGTCTCGAAGCGCTCGGCGAGCGCGAAGAGGTCGACGCCTTCGTTCAGGCGCAGGCCGAAGACCAAGGCGTCACACAGCAGGTCACGCGCGCTGAGCGCCTTCGCCTGCTCGCGCACGGGCTGGCCTGCTTCGATGCCTTTGATCCACTGGTCGAGGTTCGCCGGATTCGTCCAGCGCACGTGACCCCACTGCGAAGAAGCCGAAGGGCCGTAACCGATCCAGGAGCCCATCTCCCAGGTGATGAGGTTGTGCCGGCAGGCATGGCCGGGGCGGGCGAAGTTGGAGGTCTCGTATTGCGCGTAACCTCCTGCTTCGAGCGTCTCCCAGGTGCGACGGTAGAGGAAGGCTTCCAGCTCGCGGTCGATCTTCACCTTGCCCTGCGAGAGCTTCACGAACATCGCGGTGTCCTCTTCGAAGGTCAGGCAGTAGGTCGAGAGGTGGTCGGGGTTGAGTTCCATCGCCCGCGCGAGGTCGTCGGTCCAGCGCTTCTCATCCTGGCCGGGGATGGCGAAGATGAGGTCGAGGTTGCGCGAGGCGAAGCCGGCGGCCTCGATCAGCTCCCACGCCTCCATGATCTGCTTGGGCGAATGACGGCGGCCGAGCGCGTCCAGCGTGGCGTCGTCGAAGCTCTGCACGCCCATCGAGACGCGCGTGACGCCGATCTCCTTGAGCGCGGCGAGCTTGTCGGCGCGGACGGACGAAGGCGCGAGCTCGACGGTCCATTCGCCGGGTTTGCCCGCGGCCTTGGTCATCGCGTGGCCCAGGCGGCGCAGGTCATCGGCGGGCAGGAGTCCCGGCGTGCCGCCGCCCCAGAAGGCGGTCTCGACGCGACCGGGCGGATGGAGCTCCATCTCGCGCTCGATGGCGGCGAGGTAGCGGTCGATCTCGCCGCGCTTAGGCTGTTCCTGGTAGAACGAGCAGAAGTCGCACGACGACGCGCAGAACGGGACGTGCAGGTAGAGGGCCGTCGCGGACTGGACGGGCGCGGACATCACTCGAGGCCGAGCTGCTTGCGGCCGGCTTCGGAGATCATGCGCGGATTCCAGACCGGGTCCCAGACGATCTCGACCTCGGCCGACTCGACGCCGGGCAGGGCTTCGAGCTTCGACTTGGCGTCGGCGGCGATGACCGGGCCCATGCCGCAGCCTTGGGCGGTGAGCGTCATCTTGGCGGCGACCTTCTGTCCGCCGCGCACGCCGGGGGTGAGTTCGAGGTGATAGATGAGTCCGAGGTCCACGATGTTGACCGGAATCTCGGGATCGAAGCAGCCCTTGAGGGCTTCCCAGAGCGCTTCCTGATTCACCGGGCCGCTGGCGACGGCTTGGTCCTTCTGGCCGTATTGGTCGACGGCGTCAGCGCCGAGCGCCTCGATGTCGGCCGGGGCGATGCGGAAGAGGCCCATCGGGGTGCGCACGGTCACCGAGCCGCCGAGGGCCTGGGTGACGGTGACTTCCGTGCCTTTTTCCAGCACGACGACATCCCCGGCGGGAATCAGGGTCGAGGCGCAGTCGCGGACGAGCTTATGGACGGAGGACATGCTGAGAAAACAGGCGGTAAGCCCCCGGGACGCAAGCGTGGGGTGCGGCTCGGATGTGCTTTTGAGGGTGGTCGGGTTGCATGCCGTGGAGACGCTCAAGGTTGTGGCCCGCCGGCCGTCGGTTAAATTGTCCGTAACCCCACTTCCCATGCGTTGTCTCCTGGCCCTGCTTCTCGCCCTGACCGTCCAAGCCGCCCCCGTCACGATCTTCGACGGCAAGTCCCTCGCGGGCTGGGAGGGCGACGCCGCCTGGTGGCGCGTCGAGGACGGCGAGATCCGCGGCGGCTCCTCCACGGTGAAGGTGCCGAAGAACTTCTTCCTCGCGACCGAGAAGTCCTACCAGAACTTCGACCTCCGTCTGAAGCTGCGCCTGACCGGCACGGGCTTCGTCAACAGCGGCGTGCAGATCCGCAGCGTGCGCGTCCCGAATAGCACCGAGATGAGCGGCTACCAGGTCGACTACGGCAAGGGCTGGTATGGCAAGATCTACGACGAGAGCCGTCGCAACAAGGTCATCGCTGAGCCGAAGGACGCGGCCGCGGTCCTCGCCGCCGTGAAGGAGGGCGAGTGGAACGAGTATCGCATCCTCGCCGAGGGCAACCGCATCCGCAGCTGGATCAACGGCGTGCCGGCGCTCGATTATGTCGAGACCGCCCCGAACATCGCGACCGATGGCAAGATCGGCATCCAGGTCCACTCCGGCGGCATGGCGGTCATCCAGGCCAAGGACATCACGATCGAAGAGCTGCCCGCCACGCCGGGCGCGCTGACCTGGGACAAGGTTAAGCCCGAGCCTAAGCCGGCCGCTCCGGTTAAGAAGGCCGCTCCGCGTAAGGACACGAGTTACAACGACGTCCAAGGCGTGCGTCGCTCCGCCGAGGAACAGCAGAAACTGTTCAAGCTGCCGGAAGGTTTCGAGATCGAGCTCTTCGCCAAGGAGTCCGCCGACTTCGGCAAGTTCATCATGCTGATCTTCGACCAGCAGGGCAGGGCGTGGTCCAGCACCGCGCTCGAATACCCGGTCGACGCCAACGAGAATCCCGCCGCCGCCGAGGCGCTCTACAAGTCCAAGGCCCGCGACAAGGTGATCGTCTTCGACAAGCCCTTCGAGCCGGGCGTGCGTCGGCCGCGCGCCTTCGCCGATGGTCTGGCGATCCCCGAAGGCGTCTTACCTTATAAGGATGGCGCCGTCGTCCAGCACGGTCACGACGTCGTCTTCCTCCGCGACACGGACGCTGACGGCAAGGCCGACGCCCGTGAGGTGCTGCTGACCGGTTTCGGCGTGCAGGATTCGCACCTCTTCCCTCACCAGTTCACCCGCGCTCCGTGGGGCTGGTTCTGGCTCGCCCAGGGCGCGTTCAATTCCGGCAAGGTCACCTCGAGCAAGGGCGATGTCACCGACTTCCCCAACACGCGCATGGCCCGCTTCCGTCCGGACGGCAGTTTCTTCGAGCCGACCAGCGTCGGTCCCT
>JAURFU010000023.1 GCA_030834165.1 Verrucomicrobiota bacterium | reverse complement strand
AGGCGTGAACACACGACGGTACCACGGGCGTAGCGTTCGCCGAGCGCGCGATCGGCGACGAGCGCGGGGATATCGAAGGTCTGGCCCTTGGCGAAGATGCCTTTCACGCGCGAGGCATCCGGGAAGCCGAGGTGACGTCCGTCCGCAGGCAGCACGGCCATCTCGGCGCGCGCGTCGACGGGCCGGGCGGAGGCCTTGAGCTTGCGGTAAAAGAAGTCGTTGAAGGTGCGGTAGGACTTCAGGTCCGGATCGGCGAACTCGGCCGGGTCGAGGCCGAAGGCCTTCACGAAGGGTTCGACGCGACGCGCGCTGCTCGGGCGATCCATGGCCATGCCGTAGAGCTTCGAGAAAAGGGCCCGTTTGACGACGGTATGGAGGGTCAGCTTGCCGAGGGGGTTGCCGTAGATGCGCCGCAGCCACTTCTCACCGTAGACCTGCTCGGTCTCCATCCGCCCCGTGTGGCGGTTAAAGAGGGTGATGGGGGCGTCGACGTCCATGATGCCGGCAGATTTGCCAAAAATGGACTTCAAGGGAACCATATATCTGTCAAAACAGTCCTTACCCCCATGTCGCGCCTGGCTTACGTCTTCCTCTTCCTCGCCGCGCCCCTCATGGCGCAGTTCAGCCCGGTTAAGAAGACCCCCGAGGTCATCAAGGCGGAGATCGAGACCGACCTCATCCGCGCCCGTCTCGATCTGGCCGCTTCGCAGCGCAAGCTCGCCGCGCTGAACCAGGCGCTCGAACTCCGTAAGCTCGAAGCCGAAGCCGCCCTCCGCGCCGCCCGCGCCGAGGCCGCCGCCGCGCCGATCGAAGCCGAGCAGACTAAGCTTAAGCTCGAAGCCGCCCTCCGCGCCGCCCTGGCCGCCGTCGCTTCGGCCGACAAGGACCGCGCCCGCGCCGAACTCGAAGTGCAGTCCCGTCTCGCCTTCGCCGAAGTTTCCGTCGAATACGCCAAGGTCTCGTCGCTCGGGCAGATCGCGCGCCTGCAGGCCAAGGCCGCCGAGGTCGCCAGCGGCGCGAAGATCGCCTACCCGAAGGATCCGCTCATCGACGGCGTGCTGCACATCTCCGACCGTCGCATCCCGTTCAACGGACGCGTCGACGACAAGCTCGCCCAGTTCGTCTGCGGCCGCATCGCCTTCTATAACGCCCTCGATAGCGAAGCCCCGATCTTCATCGTCATCGACCGCTCGCCGGGAGGCTCCGTGATGTCGGGCTACATGATGCTCCAGGCCATGGAGACCTCCAAGGCGCCGGTCTACGTCGTCGTGAAGGGTTACGCCGCCTCGATGGCCGCGATCGTCACCACCCTCGCGAAGCGTTCGTTCGTCTACCCGAACACCATCGTGCTGCACCACCAGGCCTCCGTCGGCCTGAGCGGCAACGTCACCCAGCTTAAGGAACAGCTCAAGTGGAGCAAGGTCTGGTGCGAGCGCATCTTCGAGAAGGTGGCCGCCCGCATCGGCACGACCGTCGACGACTTCGTCGCCCAGATGTACAAGGGCACCTCGACCGGCGACTGGAAGATCCTCGGCGACGAGGCCGGCCGCCGCAGGTGGGTGACCGACGTCGTCGACCGCATGTCCGAAGATTCCCTCACCGTGGCCGGCGCCGTGCCGCCCGTCGTGGCCGAGCCCAACCCCGACGGCTTCAACGCCGGCAAGAACCAGGACGGCCGCGTCCGCCAGGCCCTGCCGCCGCTCGGCCCCTGCGACCTCTGGTGGATGTACGACCCCACCGTCGAATTCGTCCTCCGCTGATTTCATAACACAACCCCCCATGCATCTCCGCACCTCCCTCCGCGTCCTCGCGCTCGCCGTCTTCGCGGCCGCGAACGCCCTCGCCCAGCAGGCCGCGCCGGCCCCGGCTGCTCCCGCTGCTCCCGCGGCTCCGGCTCCCGTGGCCGCGCCCCGCGACGAACTCACCCCGCAGCAGAAGGCCGCGATGAAGGAAGCCGAAAGCATGCGTGCCCAGAAGGCCCGCATCGACGCCGAGCTCGCCCTTGCCGAAGCCAAGCGCGCCGAGGAGCTCGCCCCGCTGCAGGCCGAGGTCGCCCGCCTGACCGCCGAGCGTTCGCTCCGTCTCGCGAAGGCTTCCGCCGAAGCCGCCGCCCTCGAGGACGAACGCGCCAAGCTCGAGCGCCAGGCCGCGCTCGAATCCGCCCGTTCCACCGCCCGCCTGGCCGAACGCTCCAACAAGATCCGCGAACTCGAAGCCGAGGCCAAGCAGCTCCAGCTCGAGGCCGCCAACACCGTCGCCCGCCTCTCCAACGAGATCCAGCGCTTCCAGAAGGAAGACGAGGCCCGCAAGATCGCCAGCAAGGCCAAGCCGAAGTATCTCAAGGACCCGCTCGTCGACGGCGTGCTGTACGTCAGCGACCGTCGCATCGCCTTCAACGGCGCCGTGACCGAGCAGCTGGCCGACTACGTCTGCACGCGCATCGCCTTCTATAACAACCAGTCCTCCGAGTTCCCGATCTTCATCGTCGTCGACAACTCCCCGGGTGGTTCCGTCGCCGCGGGCTACCAGATCCAGAAGGCCATGGCCGCCTCCAAGGCTCCGGTGCACGTCGTCGTGAAAGGCTTCGCCGCCTCGATGACGGCCGTCATCTGCACGCTGGCCGAGCGCTCCTACTGCTACCCGAACACCATCCTGCTCCATCACCAGGCCTCGAACGTCGTCCGCGGCAACATGACCGTGCTCAAGGAGCAGATCGATTTCACCAATAAGTGGTTCGACCGCCTCGCCACCCCGGTGGCCAGGAAGATGGGCATCTCGCTCGAGGAATTCGTGAAGCAGATGTACGCCAACGATTCCACCGGCGACTGGCAGGCTTTCGGCGACAAGGCCAAGGAGCTCAAGTGGGTCGACCACGTCATCGAGCGCATCGAAGAGACCGCCGTGCTCGACCTGCTGCCCGTGCCGGTCGCCCCGACCGCCATGCCTTCGCCGCTCCCCCAGCCGCCGACCCGCACCGAAGTCTCCGGGGTCGTCTCGCGCGTCGACGACAAGGGCCGTCCGTATTTCGAACTCCCGGCCCTCGCCAATCCGTTCGACGCCTGGTGGCTCTACGATCCCCAGGGCCTGTATCGCGCGCGCTGAGCGCAGGGTAGGGGCAGCACCGCGTGCTGCCCTAGCAAGGCCGCCTTCTGGCGGCCTTTTGTTTACGAGGTATTAGGTAGGGCTGGCCGGCTCGGTCAGCCTCGGTTGAGCGGGCCGCTCAACCCTACCCAAGGCAGCTAGGGCAGCACGCGGTGCTGCCCCTACCTCGATGCAGCGGATGCAATGTCATCCCATCCCTACCCGCGGCAGGCGGTATGCGGTTAGCGGTTAGGAATTGCAGATCCCGCCACCCGCCACCCGGGGCTGCCACCCGCCACCTGAAACTGCATCCACATTTGCACCTTTGCACAGGCCGTAGGCCGGTTTGCACTTTTGCACCTAGGACAGCACGTGGTGCTGTCCCTGCCTCCCGTTCCTATCCGACTTGCACCGACGGGAATATGGGGCTTGATGGAGGCTACCCCCTTATGCGCACCTCGTCGCTCCTCGCCCTCTTGGCTTCCGCCGTTTTCGTGACGGCCGCCGAAGACGGCGCCCAGATCTATAACACCCTCTGCGGGGCCTGCCACGGCCCCGACGGCAAGGGACTCAACGGCCTGCCCCCCCTCGTGGGCAGCGAATGGCCCAAAGGCGCCCCGGCCCGTTCCATCAAGATCGTGCTCAACGGCCTGAGCGGTCCGGTCGAAGTCGCCGGCAAGTCCTACGCCATCGACATGCCGCCCCAGGGAGCCGTGCTCAGCGACGAGAAGATCGCCGCCGTGCTCACCTACGTCCGCAAGACCTTCGCCAACGGCGCCGGACCGGTCTCCGTCGATGAGGTGAAGTCCGTCCGCGCCGCGACCGCCAAGCGCACGACCCCGTGGACCGCCGCCGAGCTGCTCAAGGCCCATCCGTTCCCGCCGGCGAAGACCGCGCTCAAGAACCTCGTGGGCACGATGTACAAGGGCGAGTGGAAGACCCTGCCGGACTTCTCGACCCTGAAGCCCGCGCTGATGGAAGACTTCAACGCCGGCGTCATCGACGTCGCCCAGTCCGGCCAGAAGGACGCCTTCGCGATGGTCTGGACCGCCCAGTTCGACGCTCCCGCCGACGGCAAGTATAACTTCGTCTTCGACTGCGACGACTTCGGCGCCCTCTACATCGGCGGCGAACGCATCGCCGAGATCAAGGGCATCGGTCCCGTCGGCGGCCGCCGCAAGGAAGTCCCCGTCATCCTCAAGAAGGGGCTCACTCCGTTCCGCCTCGAATACGTCGAGTTCGCCGGCCAGGAAGTCGTCGTGCTCGGGTACAAGGGCCCGAAGGACAAGGACATCCAGTGGCTCTCCAAGACCAAGGCCAAGGCCGTGAAGGAGAAGGTCTTCATCCCGATCGAGGCCAAGGACGGCGTGGCCGCGATCTACCGTAACTTCATCGACAAGACCACCCCGCGCGCGATCGGCATCGGCTTCCCCAACGGACTGAACATCGCCTACAGCGCCGACAACCTCGCCGCCGAACTCATCTGGACCGGCAAGTTCATGGACGGCGGCCACCACTGGACCGACCGTGGCGCCGGCAACGAGCCGCCCGCGGGCACGAACGTCATCAAGCTCTCCGACGGTCAGGCCGTCGCCCTCGCCGGCGCCGCCGGCGCGGTCGTCCGCTTCGACCGCGCGAAGGAAGAGAAGGAATGGAAGTTCTCGCCGGTGAATCTCGCCGCCGAGTTCAAGGGCTACGACCTCGACAAGGCCGGCAACCCGACCTTCCGCTCCGCCGGCGAAGGCGTGGCGCTCAGCGACGCCTGGGTTCCCTCGGCCGGCGGCGCCAAGCCCGCGCTGACCCGCACGCTCAAGGCGACCGGTGACAGGCCGCTCGTCATCACGCTCGCCCGCGACCTCGCGGTCACCGCTCCGGCCGACGGCGCCGTCGAGCTCGCCGGCGGCCTGCTCGTCCGCTCCGTCTCCGGTCCGGCCCTCCAGGCCGACGCCGCCGCGAAGACCCTCACGCTTACCCTGAAGCCCGGCGAGACCGCCGTGCTCGGCTACTCCTACCGCTAATCCCCGACGGAATCCCTTAACATGAAGCAGTTCTCCCTCCTCCTCGCGGTCGCCGGCCTCGCCGTCACCGCCTCCGCCGCACCGGCCAAGCCGAACTCCGGCAAGCTCGCGACCGTCGACTCGGTCCGCGCCGCCGAATCCCGCCAGCCTGAGTTTTACGAGCGCCTCGAGATCCCCACGCCGGCCGGCGAGGTCTGCGAGGTCTCCTCGATCGCGCTCCTCCCGGGCAAGAAGGTCGCCATCGGCACCCGCCGCGGCGACGTCTGGGTCGCCGAAGGCGCCTACGAAGCCGATGTCTCCAAGGTCAAGTGGACCAAGTTCGCCTCCAACCTGCACGAGCCGCTCGGCATGTTCTGGAAGGACGGCTCGCTCTTCGCCACCCAGCGTCCGGAGCACACCCGCATGACGGACAAGGACGGCGACGGCCGCGCCGACAGCTTCGACACGATCTGCTCCAAGTGGGGCATCAGCGGCGACTACCATGAATACGCCTTCGGTTCGGATCCCGACAAGAACGGCGACGTCTGGATGGTCCTCTGCCTGACCGGCTCCTTCCACGCCCACTCCCCGTGGCGCGGCTGGGCGGCGAAGATCACGCCCGAAGGCAAGTTCATCCCCGTCGCTTCCGGCATCCGCTCTCCGGGCGGCATCGGTCACAACGACAAGGGCGACTTCTTCTACACCGATAACCAGGGCGTGTGGAACGGTTCCTCTTCGCTCAAGTGGCTGCGCCCCGGATCCTTCCAGGGCAACCCCACCGGCAACAAGTCGGCCCCGCTCCTGGGCTTCCCCGCGCCGCCCGAGCCGACCAGCGGTTCGCGCATCCTCACCGAGCGCCTCAAGTTCCCCGAGTTCGTGCCCCCGGCGGTCATCCTGCCGCACGGCAAGGTCGGCAACTCCCCCTCCGGCGTCTCCTGCGACATGACCAAGGGCAAGTTCGGTCCCTGGGAAGGCCAGATGCTCGTCGGCGAGCAGACCGCTTCGCAGGTCCAGCGCGTCAACCTCGAGCAGGTCAACGGCCTCTATCAGGGCGCCGTGTTCCACTTCCTCGGCGGGTTCGAGGCCGGCCTGATCCCGGTCCGCATGGACCAGGAAGACGGCACGCTCTTCATCGGCGGATCCAACCGCGGCTGGGGTTCGCGCGGTTCGAAGACCTTCACCTTCGAGCGCGTGCGCTTCAAGGGCAAGGTGCCTTTCGAGATGCATGACATCTCCGCCCGCGCCGACGGCTTCGAAGTCACCTTCACCCAGCCGGTGGACGCCGCCGCGGCCGCCGACGTGAAGAACTACGCGATGGATACCTTCACCTACATCTACCAGTCGAGCTACGGCAGCCCCGAGGTCGACCAGACCACGCCGACCGTGAAGTCCGCCACCGTCTCCGCCGACGGACTCAAGGTACGCCTCGTCGTCGACGGTCTCGTCCGCGGCCACATCCATCACCTCGTGCTCGGCGACATCAAGGCCAAGTCCGGCGATGCGCTCTGGCACAGCGAAGGTTGGTATACCCTGAACGAGATCCCGGCCAAGTAAGGGAGGGCTCGAGGACACGAGGGCCTGAGGGCCGGAGATTTAAGAGGGCGCCGTTCGGCGCCCTTTTTCTTTGGGTAGGGATGCGATGACATCGCATCCGCTGTGTCAGGTAGGGTTGGCACTGCGTGCCAACCTAGGAGTTCGGCAACTAGGTCAGCACGCAGTGCTGACCCTACCTCGAGACCCTAATGCTCCGAAGTGGTCATATCAGCGAGGGGAACGCGGTTGCCACATGGGGCAGGGTGAGGGAGAAACATCCCAACCCCGCGCCCCGCCATGAATATCACCTGGATTGATTGGGTCATCGTCGCTGTCTCGATCCTGATCTGCTTCGTCCCCGCGCTCTTCCTCGCCAAGCGCTCGAGTGGCAGCACCGCCGAGTTCTTCGCCTCCGGCCGCTCGGTGCCGTGGTGGCTCGCCGGCCTGTCGATGGTGGCGACCACGTTCTCGTCCGACACCCCGAACTGGGTCACCGAGCAGGTCCGCAAATACGGCGTCGCCGGTAACTGGCAGTGGTGGGCTTTCGTGCTCACCGGCGTCGCCACCGTCTTCTTCTTCGCCCGCCTCTGGCGCCGCTCGGGTGTCATGACCGATCTCGAGTTCTACGAGCACCGCTATTCCGGCACCGCCGCCTCGGTCGTGCGCGGCTTCCGCGCCGTCTACCTCGGCCTCTTCTTCAACTGCTTCATCATGGGCATGGTGACCCTCGCCGCGTGCAAGATCGCCAACATCCTCTTCGGCATGCCGGCCTGGCAGACCATCGTCGTCTGCGGCATCCTGAACGTCGTCTTCGCCGCCCACTCCGGTCTCTGGGGCGTGCTGGTCATCGACATGGTGCAGTTCTTCATCAAGATGACCGCCGTGTTCGCGGCCGCCTGGTTCTCGCTCGTCGAGGTCGGCGAACGCCTGGTCGGCAAGGGCGCGGGCGGCTGGGCCGGCCTGAAGGCGCTGGTCTCGAAGCTCTCGACCCAGCAGGTGGTCACCACCGAGGGCGTGCCGGTGATGTCGGTGTCGGACGGCAAGGGTCAGCCGATCCTGGACATGCTTCCCAACTTCACGATGCCGGAGCTGGCGCTGATGATCTTCATCCTGCCGATCGCCGTCAGCTGGTGGGCCAACTGGTATCCCGGTTCCGAGCCCGGCGGCGGTTCGTACATCGCCCAGCGCATGCTCGCGTCGAAATCCGAGAAGGACTCCCTCGGCGGCACGCTCTTCTTCAACATCGCCCACTACGTGCTGCGTCCGTGGCCGTGGATCATCACCGCGCTGTGCTCGATCATCATCTATCCCGACCTCGCGGCCATCAAGTCGGCCTTCCCGGCCGCGGACCCGGACCTCATCGGACATGACTCCGCCTTCCCGGCCATGCTCATGTTCCTGCCGGTCGGTTTCGTCGGCCTGATGATCGGCGGCCTCATCGCGGCGAACTCCTCCACTATCCTGACGCACCTCAACTGGGGCTCGTCGTATCTCGTGCATGACTTCTACCGTCGTTTCGTGAAAGCGGACGCCTCCGAGTCCCACTACGTGAACGTCGGCCGGCTCTCGACCGTCCTGCTCTACGTCGTCGCGGCCGTGCTCAGCCTGTACATGACCTCCGCGCAGGCGGCCTTCCAGGTCCTGCTTTCGATCGGCGCCGGCACGGGCCTGCTCTACATCGCCCGCTGGTTCTGGTGGCGCGTCTCCGCTTGGTGCGAAGTCGTCGCCATGGTGATGTCGCTCGTGACCGCCGTGGGCGTCCCGATGGCCCTGCCGCAGGCGGATTTCGCCACCACGACCCTCTGGCAGGTCGGCCTCACGACCATCGCCTGGCTCGTCACCGCCTACGTCGGTCCGCAGACGGACCGCGCGACCTTGATCTCATTCTGTCAGAAGGTGAAGCCCGCCGGTCCCGGTTGGACGGACATCCGTGCCGAAGCCGGTGTGACCGATGCCGAGATCGCTCAGGAGAACCGCGTCGGCTCCGCCTTCGTGGGCTGGATCGCCGGTTGTGCGCTCATCTGGGGCTCGCTCTTCGCCATCGGCAACTTCCTCTACGCCGCCGGCGATCCCTCCCGCCTCAAGATGGCCTGGGTCCTGACCGCCGTCTTTGCCGTCAGCGGTTACGTGCTCCTCAAGGTGACGCGGGAGATGTGGGTGGATAGCGGAAGCAGGTAGAGGGCTGAGTAGAGAACAGAGGACTGAATCGATGACGGATGGGGGCGCCGAAACAGAGGGCTGAATGGAGGGCTGAATTGAACGATAGATGGCTGAATCGATGACAGAGGACTGAATCGATGACTGAATCGAAGAAGAGGCAGGGGTAAGTGACCGAAGAGGAGCACTAACCGCCAACCGCTAGCCGCTAACCGCCGCCACCTTGGTCTCTACTCGAAACTAAACTCTCCATCCGTCGATTCGGCGGGAGGAGGATCGCCGGCGAGGATGGTGCGGACGAAGAGTTCGCGGTGCTCAGGGCAGGGGCCGTGGGCGCGCAGGGCTTCGACGTGTTCCGGCGTGCCGTAGCCTTTGTGGGTGGCGAAACCGTAGTGCGGATACCGGGCATCCATTTCGACAAGCATCCGGTCGCGTTCGACCTTCGCCACGATCGAGGCGAGGGCGATGGCGAGGCTCTTGCCGTCGCCGCCTTTGACGGACTCGTGCGCCCAGGCGAAAGGACGCAACGGCAGGCCGTCGACGAGCACCAGGAAAGTGCGCGCGTCGGTCCGGCCGAAGAGTTCGCCCTCCGTGCCGGCGGCGGCGAAGAGCGGGGCGATCGGGCCCACGGCCAGTTTGGCGATGCAGCGGGCCATCGCGAGGCGGGTGGCGCCAAGGATGTTGTGGGCCGAGATCTCGAGGACCGAGCCGGCGGCCCAGGCGGTGCGCAGCCTGCCCTCGGCCTCCATCTTCGCGATCGCCTCGCGGAGTTCGGCCCGCTTCTCCGCCGTCAGCTTCTTCGAATCATTCGCACCGGACAGCTTGCGCAGCCAGGCCGGCTCGCCGTAGAAGCCGGCGTCGAGCAGGACCGCCGCCGCGACCACCGGGCCGCAGAGCGAACCGCGGCCGGCTTCGTCGACGCCCGCGATGCCGGGGCGGTCGGCGCCCTTCTTGCGGTCGAATGACGCCAGCGAGGCCACGGGTTATTCCGCTTTCTTGCGGCGGACGAACGGCTTGGATTCCGGGGGCTCGAGACCGCGGACCTCGTAGGCCGTCTTGAAATGGAGCTTGGCGAAGTTGACCAAGATCGCCGGGCCGAGGCGGCCGACGAGTTCGATGCCGGCGTTCTTGGCTTCGGAGCCCGAGCCCTTGGGCAGGTGCACGCCGCCGTCCTGGGAAAGACGGTCGAGCTCGCGGACGAAGGCGGCGCGGGCGACGATGGAAGCGGCCGCGACGACGGGGTCCGACTCGGCCTTGGTGCGCATGCGCAGGTCGAACTCGACGCCCTTGCGGGCGAGTTCCTTCTGCACGAGCGGCTCTTCGGAGAACTGGTCGAGCAGGCCCCACTTCGGGCGGCGCTGGTGCTGCAGTTCGAAATCCTTGAGGGCTTCCTCGCACGACGTCGCGTGCATCCAGCCCAGCAGGCGGTTGAGGTTCTTGCCGAAGCGGGAGTGCAGCTCGTTGTATTTCGCCATCCGCATGAACGTCGTCTTCACCGCCACGCCGGGCGTGGAGCGGATGACGCGGTCGAGTTCGGCGATCTTCGCGTCGGTGAGCTTCTTCGAGTCCTTGATGCCGAGCTCGATCCACTCGCGGGTCATCTCGCCCGTGGCGACGACGCAGGCCGAGACCACCGGACCGAAGAGGTCGCCCTTGCCGGACTCGTCGAGGCCGGCGTGTTCTTCGAACCACTCCGGGTTGTTCTCGGCCTCGTAGCCGAGGACCGCCTGGCCCGTCACGTCGGGCTCGAGGGTGAACTTCACGAAGTCCTCGGTGCCCTTGCCGGAGATGACGCACTTGCCGGACTTATAATGGACGATGTTCAGGTTCTCGCCCTTGAACGCGAAGGCCGAGTGGTCGACGGGGAAGGACACCCAGCCCTTGGCGACCAGGATCGCGCGGAGCTTCGCGGCCTGGGCCGCGTCGAGCTTCAGCGTGTGCATCGCGACTTTCTTCGGCTCGTCGTCGGAGTCCTGCTTTGCCTTTCGTGCCATGAGTCCCAAGGTCTACCCGAGTTGGCCTCCGAATCCAGCCCCATCCATGCCTTCCGCCCAGACCAGCCGTCCTGACCGCGTTCCCGCGATGCGGAAGGCGTTGCTGGCCTGGTTCGCCCGTCATCGCCGGCCCATGCCGTGGCGGGAGGAAGTCTCGGCCTACCGGACCGTGGTCTCGGAACTGATGTGCCAGCAGACCCAGATCGCGACCGTCATCCCGTATTTCGAGCGCTGGACGGCCAGGTGGCCGGACTTCCCGCAGCTCGCCCGCGCGGAGGAGGCCGAGGTCATGGCCCTGTGGGCCGGGCTCGGCTATTACTCCCGCGCCCGCAACCTGCTCGCCCTGGCCCGTCAGGTCGCGGCCTTGCCGCATCCGCCGCGCACCGCCGCCGAATGGCGCGAGTTCAAGGGCGTCGGCCCTTATACCGCCGCCGCGATCGCCAGCATCGCCTTCGCCGAACCGGTCGCGGTCGTCGACGGCAACGTCGTCCGCGTGCTCGCCCGCCTCGACGGCATGCGCGCCAAGCTACGCGACGCCTCCTCGGCGGCCAAGCTCTTCACCGGGCGCGCCGATGAGCTCGTCGACCCGAAGAGCCCCGGCGACTTCAACCAGGCGATGATGGAGCTGGGCGCGACGGTCTGCCGCAAGGGCGTGCCGGACTGCGGCCGCTGTCCCTTGGCCGCTTGGTGCGACGCCAAGGCGCAGGGCGACGCCGCGACGTTGCCGCGTTTCGTCTCCAAGGAGCGCAAGGAAGCCGACGTCGACCGGGCGCTCGTCCGACGCGACGACCAGATCCTCCTGAGGCGTAATCCGCCCGGGGCCAGGCGTCTCGCCGGCATGGCGGAGATCCCGGTCCTGTCGTCGCTCGGACTTGAGCCCGACGGGGAGCCGGCGCTCGTGCGTCGTCGCACCATCGGCACGGTCACCTATGAGGAGAAACTCTTCGCCGTCGCGCCCAAGGCCGCGGACCTGCGTAAGTGGGCGAAGGATGCCGAGCTCGAGTGGGTGGGCACGGCGGACCTCGACGGCGCCGCGCTGAGCGGGCCGCATCGCCGTTGGCTCGGCGAGTGGCTCAGTCGAGGCGGTCGGACAACGCGCGGCACACGGCCTTGAGCGTGGCCACGCGCGCGAAGCGCTTGTCGTCGGCCGAGACCACCACCCACGGGGCATGCGGGGTGTCGGTGCGGGCGATCATGTCCTCGGCCGCGCGCAGGTTGGCGTCCCACTTCTTGCGGTTGCGGTAATCTTCCGCCGTCATCTTGTGACGCTTGTGCGGGGATTCCTCGCGGGCGCGGAAGCGGCGCAGCTGCTCTTCCTTCGAGATGTTGATCCAGACCTTGAGCACCACCATGCCGGCTTCGGCCAGGCGGGCCTCGAAGTCGTTGATCTCGGCGTAGGCGCGGGCCCACTCGGCGTCCTGCGCGAAGCCCTCCACGCGCTCGACCATCACGCGTCCGAACCACGAGCGGTCGAAGACGGCCAGGCGTCCCTGCGTCGGGACCTTGTTCCAGAAACGCCACAGGTAATGGCGCGCCTTCTCCTCGGGAGTCGGAGCGGGCGTCGGGAAGACCTGATAATGCGCGGCGTCCAGCAGGCCGCAGAGGCGCCGGATCGCGCCGCCCTTGCCGGCCGCGTCGGGTCCTTCGAGCACGACCACCGTCGAGACGCCTTGTTCGTGGGCGCGGCGCGTCAGGCGGCCGAGGCGGACCTGCAGCTTGGCCATCTGCTGGCCGTAGCCTTTCTTGTCGAGGGTCGGGTGCGGGGCGGCGCTTTCGAGCAGGCCGCGCGGACGCGAGCCCGGCTTCTTGGCCTTGGCGGCGGCGCGACGACGGGAGGCTTGGTTGAGCTGGGCGGCGATGGCCTGGCCGGCGTGGAGGTCGCGCAGCTTCGTCTCGGCGCCGCCGATGACCACCTTCCAGGGCAGGTTCTTGCCGCTGCCTTGGGCGCGGAGATCCCGGGCCAGGGTCAGGCTGCTCTTCTTCGCGAGCAGCAGGTCGTCGTCCGTGACGGCCCAGCCTTCGGCGTCGGTGTCCTCGGCCTCGCGGAGGCGTCTGCGCAAGGTCTTCTCCGGCGTCTCGAGCCAGACCTTCACGACGGACGTCCCGTCGGCCGCGAGCATCTCCTCGAACGTCCGGAGCGACTTCAGGCGGGCGCGCAGGCGTTCGCCGTTGATTTCGTCATGCGCGGCTTCGACCGCCGTGCGGGTGAGCCAGTCGCCGACGACGATCGTGATGCGTCCCTTCGCGGGGACGTCCTGCCAGTAGGGCCAGAGGAAGGGGCGGCCCGCGGCCGAGGCCGCGTCCGGGGCGCAGACGCGCACCGTGCGGGCGTCGAACCATTCCGTCAGCTGGTTGGCGAGTTCGGAGGCGGCCAGGCGGTCGTTGCCGCCGAGCACGATGACCGCGCCGTGCTGCTTCGTCACCAGGCGGCGCTGCGCGGCCAGGAGGCGGAGGTGGAGGGCGGAGCGGGATCGCTCGAGGACGCTGCGGGGGGCCATCGGGAAGGACTATGCAGGCCCCCTCCGCGGATGGGAAGCGCGATTGAGCGACGGTCCCGTGACGGCTCAGCCCAGCAGGCCGGAGATGTCGGCCACGTAGACCTGACGGCCGCCGGCGTGGGCGGAGTCGAAGCAGAACTGGCGGCCGCTGCGGCTGGCGGAGGGATGCGTGTCGCAGCGCCACTCCTTGCCGTTGATGGCGGTCACCGTCGGGAAGGCCCCGACCTCGATGCGGCGGTCGGTCGGGATGTGGTAGAGATACGGCCGCTGCAGTTTCTCGGGACCCTGCGGGTAGGTGTCGTTGAGCACCCACTCGTCGTTCGTGTTCGGGAGGTAGGTGTTGTGGCCATTGGACGGCATGGCGTCCTTGCCCACGACCGTGACCTCGTCGCTCAGGTCCTTGTAGAGGTAGAAGCGTTCGCCGTGCGACGGGTGCCAGGCCCAGGCGAAGATATGCCGCGGGTCGCGCCAGACGAAGTGCGACGTGCCGCCGTTGGGGTCCATCACGTGGACCTTGCCGCCGTCGACGCTCATCGTCAGCGCCCGCGTGCGGAAGGCGGCCTTCTCGCCCGGATTACGCCAGCGGTGGAGGAAGAAGAGGCGGGTGCCGTCCGTGTTGCAGAGGAGGTGGTTGAACCAGTGGACCGCTCCCGGCTTGAAGGCCGCGGCGGCCGGGCCGGTGAACGGGATCTTCGCCGCGTCGGCGAGCGTGAAGAGCATGTCCCGGCGGCCCGTGGCCATGTCCATGCGCCAGATGCCCGAGTCGTCCGGCGTCGGCTTGAGTTTCCAGATGTCGCGCTCGGCGCCCGTCGCGTAACCGTAGCCGGGGCGGGTGACGTCGAGACGGGCGAAGTCGGGCGCGAAGGCCGTGCGGCCGTCCGGGCTGAGGGTGTAGAACGGATGAGGCAGCGTGCGCGTGCGGTTGGACTTCACGTCGAGGACGCGCGTCACGAAGCGGCCGTCTTCGCGGTCGTTCCAGGCCACGAGGCGGTCCGAGCCCGGGATCCACTGGAGCATGCAGCCCTGCTGCCAGTTCCAGGCGTTGGAACCGCCGAGGTCGATCCAGCGGTCGCCGTCCTGCGTGTCGACCATCCCGACGCGGATCGAATCGGCCGTCGTCGGCGAGCGGCCTTCGAAATCGACTTCGTTCGCGAGCACGAAGCGGTCGTCGGCGGAGAACAGGAACTTGTCGTAGTAGCCGCGCCAGTGGAACTTCGGTCCGCGGGTGATCGCGCGGATGCGGGCGCCTTGCGGCGCGGTGGCGCAGCCGGCGAGCGCGCCAAGCGAGGCCAGGGCGGAGAGTTTCAGGAAGTCGCGGCGGTCTAGCATACGAGAGTATGGAGTATTGAGTATGGAGTATGGGAAAGACCGAAGGAGCGAGGGGGTGGAAACGGACAGTGATTCGCCCGAAGGAGACAGCCGCTCAGCGCGGGAGTTCTTCCTCGTCCTCGGCCGGGAGCAGGATCCCCTTGAGCATCGAATCGAGGGTCTTCTGCAGGGCGGCCTTCATCTCGCCGGGTTCGGCCTTGTCGACGGACTTGATCTGCAGGCGGATGGCTTCCTCCTTCTTGCCCTGGAGCCAGCGGAGGCGGGCGAGGGTGTCGAGCTTGTCGGGGTGTTCTTCCTTCGTGAGCTTCACCGATTGCACGGCGCATTTCTCCGCGAGCGCGAGGTTGGGCTTCTGGGCGAAGGCCTTCATCGTGAGCAGGCGCCAGGCGATCTCGTTCAAGGCCTCCGGGTCATCGAACTCCTCTTCGGCGACCTTCTGCAGCTGCGCGTAGAATTTGGTGGGATCGCCGCGGGCGAGGCCGATCTGGGCTTCGATGGAATCGCGGAGTTCCTGGCCTTCCTGCTTGGGCAGCACGCCGGCGGCGGCGGGCAGGGCTTTCTCGGCGGCGTCCCAATCGCGGGCGCGCATCGCTTCGGAGAGCGCGTCGAGCTTCGCCTGCGCGGCGGCCATCTCCGGGTCGTTCGGAGCGGTGCCGGCCGGGACGGCGGGCTTGCTCAGGCGGCGCTGGGGGATCTTGTCGGCGATGGGCGCGGCGGCGGCGAGAGGCGTGCCGGTGAGGATGTCGCCGAGCATCTCGGTCGTCAGCTGGGCCGGGTGGCCGGTCCAGGCGATCTTGCCTTCGGCGACCACGAACGCGTGCGGGATGCCGTTCACCTCCGCGGCCTCGAGCCAGTCCTTGATGAAGGCCTTGCCGCCGAGCGCCACGCGGTAAGACATCTTGTCGCCTTGGGCCTTGAGGAAGTCCTTGGCGCGCTGGGCGGAGGCCGCGTCGCGTTCGCTCTCCCAGACGTTGACGCCGGTGATCACGACGCCCTTCTTGCCCATCTTGCGATGCAGTTCGTCGAGGTGCGGGATCGCGGCGACGCAGGGTCCGCACCAGCTCGCCCAGCATTCGAAGACGTAGACTTCGCCTTTCTTGAACTCCTTCACCGCCTCGCCTTGCAGCATCGTCGCGGGGCGCGTCGCCGGGGCGGGATCGCCGACCTTCAGGCCGGCGGCGGAAAGGGTGGCCGTGAGCAGCAGCAGGAGCAGGGCGCGCATAGGTGTTATATTGGGTGTCAGATAAAGGGAGGCAAGATGGGGTTGTCGTTAGGAAAAGGCGGTAAGCGGTTGGGAATGCGCATAGCCGATGACTCGAGGTAGGGGCAGCACCGCGTGCTGCCCTAGGGGTTGGGCTGCCGGATGGCGGCCGAAGGGTAGGGGCGTGGCTACGCCGAGCCCTCGCTCAAGCCAGTCGACTGGCTCAAAGGGTGATCGGAGACCGGATGATTGGCCGGGGTTGTTTTGCCCAACCGCTTACCGCCAACCGCTTCGCCCTAGGCTTTCTTACTTCTTAGCAGGAGCGGCGGCTTTGGCTTCCGCGATGAAGCCGCGGATCTTCTCGGCGTTGAGCGAAGCCGGATGGCCGATGTAGGCGATCTTGCCGCCGGCGACCACGAAGCCGCAGGGGATGCCGTTCCGGCCGGCGGCCTCGAGCCAGGCCTTGCCCATCGCACCATTGGCATCCTTCGCGACGGTGTATTCCATCTGCTTGCCGTTCTTGCGCACGTACGCGTCGGCGGCTTCGACGCCGGAGGAGACATGGACGCTGATCACCTGGACGCCGTCGGCCTTGAGCGTCTTCTGGAGTTCGGAGAGATGCGGGATCGAAGCGACGCAGGGCGGGCACCAGGTCGCCCAGAATTCGACGAGGTACGTCTTGTTCGGGTCCAGCGCCGAGACGCGGTCGCCCTTGATCCAGCCGGACGGCAGCTTCGTCGGAGCCTTGTCGCCGACGTTGAGCGTCGGAGCTTTCGGCGCGGCGAAGCCGAGGGTCGTCAGGAGGAGCAGGAGGAGCGTGGGGAGGCGCATGGGTAAGGTGTAAGGGGCGAAGAGGGTGGAGGCAAGAGGGCGATGACAGATGGCAGATGACGGAGGGCTGCGTTGAGGGCTGAATTGATTCAGGGCTAGAACCGGGGCCAGGGCCGGGGCCGGCAAGTGGCAATCAAGCAGAGGCATTCAGGCTTTTGCTTATGCAAAGCATCCGGCTTCCGGCCTCCCTTTGAGTTAACTGATGCAAACAAAAAGCCCCGACGGGGTCGGGGCTTTAGGGGGGGCTGGCCGTAGGTTCAGGCTTTCGCGGCGAACTTGGCCTTGATCGCTTCGACCACGGCCGGGTCGGCCAGGGTCGTGACGTTGCCGAGTTCGCGGCCTTCGGAGATGTCGCGCAGGAGGCGGCGCATGATCTTGCCCGAGCGGGTCTTCGGCAGGTCGGGCACGAAGACGATGCGTTCCGGGCGGGCGAACTTGCCGATCTTCGCGTCGACCATGCCGTTGAGCTTCTTCGCGAGGGCGGCCTCGTCGACCGTCTTGGCGGCGGCGGATTTCAGGATGACGAAGGCCATGAGGCCCTGGCCTTTCAGCTCGTGCTTCACGCCGATGACCGCGGACTCGGCGACCGCCGCGTCCTCGATGAAGATCGCCTCCAGCTCGGCCGTGCCGATGCGGTGGCCGGAGACGTTGACCACGTCGTCGACGCGGCCCGTGATCCAGAGGTAGCCGTCCTTGTCGCGGATGGCGCCGTCGCCGGGGAAGTAATACTTGCCGCCCCAGCGGTTCCAGTACGTCTCCACGTAGCGCTTCTCGTCGCCGAAGATGCCCTGCGTGATGCCCGGCCACGGCTTGCGGATGGCGAGGATGCCGTGGTCGGTCTCGTTGCCGTGCTCATCGAGGACGGCGGCGTCGACGCCGAAGAAGGGCAGCGTGGCCGAGCCGGGCTTGGTGGGCGTGCAGCCGGGCATCGGCGTGATCATGTGGCCGCCGGTCTCGGTCTGCCACCACGTGTCGACGATCGGGCAGCGTTCGGCGCCGATGTTGCGGTGATACCAGAGCCAGGCTTCGGGGTTGATCGGTTCGCCGACGGAGCCGAGCAGGCGGAGCGAGGAAAGGTCGTGCTTCTTCACCCACTCGTCGCCCCACTTCATGAAGGCGCGGATGGCGGTCGGGGCGGTGTAGAAGACCGTGACCTTGTGGTCTTCGATGATCTTCCAGAAGCGGCCGTAGTCGGGGGCGTCGGGCGCGCCCTCGTACATCAGCACCGTGGAACCGTTGAGGAGCGGGCCGTAGACCACGTAGGTGTGGCCGGTCACCCAGCCCACGTCGGCGGTGCACCAGAAGAGGTCGTCGCCGCGCAGGTCGAAGACGTATTTGTTGGTCGCGTAGGCGTGGACCATGTAGCCGCCCACGCTGTGCATGATGCCCTTGGGCTTGCCGGTGGAGCCGGAAGTATAGAGCAGGAAGAGCATCTCGTTGGCCTCCTGCTGGACCGCTTCGCACCGGTCGGCGACCTTCGCGGCGGCCTCGTGATACCAGACGTCGCGGCCGGCCTGCATGCCGCAGCCCGCGTCGGGCTTGCCCGGGTGGCGCTGCAGCACGAGCACGTGCGCGCAGGTCGGGCAGTCCTTCACGCCCTCGTCGACCGTCTGCTTGAGCGGCAGGAACTTCCCGCGGCGGTAGCCGCCGTCCATCGTGATGACGGCCTTGGACTTCGCGTCGTTGACGCGGTCGCGGATGGATTCGGCGGAGAAGCCGCCGAAGACGACGGAGTGGACGACGCCGAGGCGGGCGCAGGCGAGGACGGCCATCGCGAGCTCGGGGACCATCGGCATGTAGATCGCGACGGTGTCGCCGCGCTTCAGGCCCATGCCCTTGAGCACGTTGGCGAAGCGGCTGACCTCGGCGAGCAGCTCGCGGTAGGTGATGCGGCGGACCTCGACGGCCTTGCCGTCGGCGGTGGGCTCGCCTTCGTAGACGATCGCGACCTTGTCGCCGAGGCCCTTGGCGACCTGCGCGTCGAGGCAGTTGTAGGCGACGTTGGTCTTGCCGTCGACGAACCAGCGGAAGAACGGCTTCTTGGATTCGTCGACGACCTTTGTCCAGGGCTGGAACCAGGCGAGCTCCTTCGCCTCGTCGGCCCAGAAGCCGTCGGGGTCCTGGATCGAGCGCCGGTAGAGGGCTTCGTAGCCGTCCATGCCTTTGACGCGCGCCTTGGCGACGAAGTCGGCGCTCGGCGGGAAGACCTGTTCGACGGAGCCGAATCCTTCGGCGCCGGCCTTCTTGACGTCGGCGATCTCGTCGTTGGCGTCGGAGGAGGGAGGGGTGTTGGCCATGGCTTTACGTTTGGAGCGAAGGATGAGGTAGACGGAGAAGGCGATGAGGATGGCGAGCGCCAGGACGAGCCACGGCGAATCGGTGATATCAGGGTCGAGCGCGGTGGGCGCCGCAAGGGGGGACATGGGAGGGGGGTGGGGATAAGAACCCGACCGGGTACCGGAGGGCAACCAAAACGGAGGGGGCTGCCATGTCTGACCCCGGCTTCAGGCTCGGGTTCGGCTCAGAGTTCGGCCAATAGTTCGCCGAACCCGTCGACCACCCGGACGCCCAGCCCCTCCAGCCTGGTCCGATGCTGGTGGCCATGGGCGGCCAGCACGCAATCGACCCCCATGGCCGCGGCCGCCTCCGCGTCATGGGCGGTGTCGCCGAAGTAGATCACGTCCTCCGGGCGCACGCCGAGGTCGGCCAGGTGGCGTCGGGCGCGTTCCTCCTTGCTGCCGGCATGGATGTCGTCGCCGCCGCAGGCTTTGCGGAAGCGGTCGGCGAGGCCGTAGTGCGCGAGGGTCCCGGCGAGGAGCGTGCGTTCGTAGGCCGAGAGCACGGAGTGGGTCAGGCCGGCGGCGGACAGCCCGGCGAGGAGCGTCTCGGCGTGGTCGTGCAGGCGGCACTCGGCCTTGCGCGCTTCGTAGGCCGCCATGAAGCGGACGGACATCGCGCGGAAGGAGGCTTCGTCGGGCGTGAAGCCGATGGCTTGGTAGACCTTGATGACGGGGAATTGGAAGATCTCGCGGTAAAGCGCCGGATCGACCGGCGGATGGCCGTCTTCCGCCAGCAGCCGGTTGAGCGAGGCGCAGCAGAGCCACGTGTCGTCCAGTAAGGTGCCGTTCCAGTCCCAGACCGCGTGCCGGTATTCGCGGAGTCGCCTACGCATGGGCGGGGACGAGGCCGAAGGCCTCGACGTCGACGCCCGCGGAGCAATGCGCGAAGTCCGGCGCGCGGCCGGCGAGCGGGAAGCCGTCCCACTCGACCGGCTGCTCGCTCCAGGCGGTCAGCTGGGCGAGGCTGAGCGCGTAGGGGGCGTGATGGACCTGGCCCCGGAGCAGGCGTCCGCGGCGGACGGAGAAGAAGTTGTAGCGCTCGGCGAGGTGGAAGGGCCGCGTGCCGGGTTCGGCGGGAGCCGGCGGCGTCAGCGGTTTCCAGGCGTAGCGCGCGGCGTGCGCGAAGCCTTCGCGTTGGCAGTCCATCGTCCAGCGTTCGCCGAAGGGCCGATGGGTGACGCGGGCGTGTTCGTAGGGCAGCCCGAAGAACGTGCGCGCGATGCGGACGGCCGGGTCGCGGTCGCAGTCCAGCGACAGGAACCACACGCCCGGTTCGCCGGAGGCGTCGCGCACGTAGACGCGCACGTTGAGTTCGTTGAACGAAGACAGCCAGGGCAGGGCGGGCAGGCCTTCCGGGCGGAGGCCCATCATGCGGAAGCCGACGATGCCGAGGTGCGTCTCGCCTTCGAAGAGGTCGGGCGTCAGGCCAGGGGGCAGTCGACGGGCGACCGCGGCGGGATCGACGCGCCAATGGAGGAAGAACAGCTGGTCCCACCGCTGGCGCAGCAACGCGCGGCGGTCCGGGCGGCGGCGCGCGGCGAGCAGGCGTTGGGTGGCTTCGTCCATCGGACTACCATCCCGCCCGCGCGCCGCGCCGTCAAGCAGGCGGGCTTATTTTCCCGACGCGAAAGGCGGCCGGGAGAGGTCGAGCTGGTAGAGCACCTGATTGTAGTCCCAACGAGGCGTCGGCTGCTTGTTGCCCGAGAAGGTCGTCGTGTAGGTGCCCTCGAAATGGACCACCGGCGAGTCTTCCCGGAAGAACTCCGGATGCAGGATGGGATTGTAGAAGGAATAATCGGCGTGCGAGAGCACCTTGCGGGCGTCGGTCCACGGGCCCGTCGGCGCCGCGGCCTCCGCCAGCCAGATCTCGCCCAGCGCGGAGGGCCTGCCGCCGTGCTCGGTGAACACCGCGAGCCATTTCCGGCTCCAGGGATGCCAGGCGACGTGCCCGCGGTGCGCGCGGATACGTCGGCCGTCCGTCGTCGTCGCCACGTTCTCGGCGGGCAGCGAGGTCCAGTTCGCCGGGTCGCGCCAGCCCTCGTAGGTCGCCGGCGTGCGCAGGGTCGGGAAGGTGTTGCCGAACAGCATCCAGCGTCGGCCTTCTCCGTCGGTCCATGGCACCGCATGGCCTTCGGGCAGGGGCGGCGGCGTGGAATGGGCTTCGTCAGCCGACCAGATCGTCCGGAGCGCGTGGAAGGACGAGGCCGCCGCGTCCCATTCGACGAGGTCCCAGCGATAGGCGCGCATGTCTCCCTTCACCTTCTGGGCGACCGCGACCAGGTGAGGCTTGCCTTGCGCGTCGGGCAACGTGACCGCGCCCCAGAGCCAGGTCGGACCTTCGCCGGGCAGACGGGCCACGCCGCGGGGACGTCTGCCGCCGTCCTTGCTCGTCTCGGTCACGTATTCGAAGCTAGGCCGCAGCGGCGGCCGGGCCGGAGGAACGAAGCCGTCGGTCATGGCCGCGGCGACGTGGAAGATGCCGAGCGGATGATGCGCGAGGTTCGTGTCGCCCCAGAACCAGTGCAGTCGGCCGCCGAATTCGGCCGTGACCACGCTGTCGGAACCGAGCACGCCGCTTTCTTTCCAGTCGGGCTCTTCGCCGAGCTTCTGGGCTTCCGCGAAGAGGCCGGCGCCGGTGAGCCGGCCGAGGCGCCGGGCGAGGATCGTGCGTTCGACCGTCACCTTGATCGTCTTGCCCGGTTCTGGCGTCAGGCGCACGCCACGGTAGCCGAAGCCGTCGGCGCGGACTTCATAGCCGTGGCCGTGCACGCCGAACCAGGTCTCACGTCCCATCAGTTCCGGCAGGTCGCAGGCGATCAGCCCGGCGTTGTCGGAGACCAGGCGGACGCCATGGACGGTACGGAGTTCGACGCCGGGCACCGGCCAGCCGTCGGCTTCGACGATCTCGATGCGGCAGGGTCGGGCGCGGAGGCTCGTCGTCGCGAGGGCGAGCAGGCCGAAGAGCAGCAAGGCGGACCGCATGGGGCGAGTCTCGCGCGGCGAGGGCCGGGTTCAAGCCTGCGCAGGGCTTTTCGCTTGGAGCGGGGGCCGTCCGGGCTTACCTCTGGGGCATGCTTCCGGAAGCGCGTCAGAAAGAGCTCAAGGCCTTCGCCGGGAAACTCGCGGACCTCGCCCGCGAGGTCCTGCTCGCGGCGCACGCGCGCGTCGAGACGGAGGTCGAGGTCAAGTCCGACGGCACGCCCGTGACCGTCGCCGACAAGGAAGCCGAGCGCCGCATGCGCGCGGCTATCAAGGCGGCCTATCCGGACCATGGCATCCTCGGCGAGGAGTTCGGTCCGGAGAACGTCGACGCCGAGTACTGCTGGGTGCTCGATCCCATCGACGGAACCAAGTCCTTCCTCTCCCGCGTCCCTCTCTACGTGACCCTGATCGGCCTGCGCCACGAAGGCAGGCCCGTCCTCGGCCTCATCGACCAGCCCGTGCTCGGCGAACGCATCCTCGGCGACAACGTCACCTGCGAGCTGAACGGCCGCCCCGTGCGCGTCGCCGAAGCCTCCCTCAAGGAGGCCGTCGTCGTCTCCACCGACCTCGACAACATCCGTCGCCTGCACCGCGACGTCCGCTGGAACCGTTTCGCGGACAGCGTCGCCCATGTGCGCACCTGGGGCGACGGTTACGGCCACCTGCTCGTGGCCGCGGGCCGCGCGCACGTCGTCGCCGACCCGATCATGAATCCGTGGGACCTCGTGCCCGTGCTCCCCGTCCTGCGCGGCGCCGGCGCGGTCGTGACCGCCTGGGACGGCGGCGATCCGGTCAAGGCGGGCAACCTCATCGCCGCGGCGCCGAAGCTGCACGCGGAGGTGATGCGGACCCTGCGCGACTGAGCGCCGCTCAGAGGCGGACCTTCAGCGAGCGCCCGTGCGCGTCGAGGCTCTCCATGCGGGCGAACGCGTCGACCACGCCGGCCGCCTTCTTGAGCGAGGCCGGGGAGTATTCCACGAGGCTCGTGCGACGGAGGAAGTCGGCGACGCGCAGGCCGCTGAAGAAACGGCCCGTGCCGCCGGTGGGCAGGGTATGGCTGGGGCCGGCCGTGAAATCGCCGAGCACCGTGGGCGTGTGGTGGCCGAGGAGGATGGCGCCGGCCGTGGTGATGCGCGCGGAGAGCGCCTTGAGCTTCGCCGGCGCGACCATGAGCTCGAGGTGTTCGGGCGCGACGAGGTTGGCCGCTTCGGCCGCGTCCTCGATCTTCGGGACCAGGATGGCGCAGACCTTGGCGTCGAGCGCCTTGCGGATCTTCTCGCCGTGGGAGAGCGTGGCGGACTGCGCGCGGGCGGCGGCGAGGCACTGCTTGGCGAAGGCTTCGGTTTCCGTGACCAGATAGAGCTTCTCCTTGCCGCTGCCGTGTTCGGCCTGGGCGCAGAGGTCGGCCGCGACCCACTCGGGACGCGCGGTGCGGTCGGCGATGATCATCACCTCGCTCGGTCCGGGGAGGAGGTCGACGCCGACGAGGCCGAAGACCTGGCGCTTGGCTTCGGTCACGAACGTGTTGCCCGGGCCGAAGATCTTGTCGACCGGCGCGATGGTGCGGGTGCCGAGGGCCATCGCGGCGACCGCCTGGGCGCCGCCGACGGCGTAGACTTCGGTCACGCCGCAGAGGTAGAGGGCGGCGAGGATGTCCGGATTGATCTTCCCGTCGGGTCCGGGCGGCGTGCAGGCGCAGAGTTCGGGGACGCCGGCGACCTTGGCGGGCAGCGCCGTCATCAGCACCGTGGAGACGAGCGGCACCTGGCCGCCGGGGACGTAGAGGCCGCAGCGACGGATCGCATGGTGGCGTTCGCCGACCGTGGCGCCGTGAGGGTTCTTCGCCGTCCAGCCTTTCGGCAGCGTGCGGGCGTGGAAGGCGGTGACGCATTTCGCGGCTTCGTCGAAGGCCTTCTTCTTGGCCGGGGCGAGGCCGGCGGCCGCGCGGCGCAGCTCGGCGAGCGGGATGCGCTGGCGGGCGGCGGTGAGCTTGGCGCGGTCGAACTTCGCGGTGTAGGCGAGCACGGCGGCGTCGCCGCGCTTCTTCACGTCGGCGATGATGCCGGCGACGGCGGCGCGCACGTCGGGAGACGCTTCGCCCGTGCCCACGAAGGCGCTGAGCTGGGCGCGGAAGTCCTTGGCGCGGAAACGGAGGAAGGTCATGGGCTCAGAAGGTAGGAAAATCGAAAAGACCCGGGGTCAAGGCGGGGTTCACCTGGATCCGGCCGTAGGTCACCTCGCCGGATTTGCGGCCTTCGATGGTGACGGTCTCCTTGGCGGCGAAGCGCAAGCCGTCGACTTCGACGAAGGACTCCACCTGCTGACGGATCAGTTCCCGGGCCGGGGTGAGCTGGTCGGAGGCCACGAGGGCGAAGGTCTTGGCGTCGAAGTGACGCGTGATGCGGAAGCCGCTGGCGTAGGCGTAGTGCACGGCGTGGGTGGCGCGGCCGGAGACTTCCGTCAGACCCTTGTATTCGGCGGTCCCGACCTCGGGCGCCGGCGCGGCGAAGAACGCCAGGTCGTCGCGGGCCATGTCCTGCAGCTTGCGGAATTCCTCGAACGTGACCGGGCGGATCTCCTTGGGCGTGAGCGGTCCGCGCTGACGGGTGGTCCAGCCTTCGAGCCGGCCGGCGCAGACGATGGTCGTCGTGGCCGGTTCGTCGGAGGCCGAGAGCTGATGGCGGTAGCCGGGGGCGGCGAGCGTGAGCGTCATCCGACCTTGGGATTTTCCCTTCTCGTCGGCCGACGTGAACTCCAGGCGGAGTGAGCGGACCTTCGTCAGGGCGGCCGGGTCGGCGGCCGCGGCCGCGCGGGCCTTCGCGATCACTTCGTCGAGGCTCAGGGGCTTGTCGGCGGCAAGGCCGCTCGTCGCGGCGAACAGGAACGTCGCCAGCAGCGCGGAAAGTCGGCGGAACAGGGCCATGGAGGGGCGATGTTGGGCGGGGGTGCCTGCTTGGCAAGCATCGGAAGGGCGGCGCCGGACGCCCCGGCCGGGCTCAGCGTTCGCCCGTGGCCTTGAGCAATCCGGCGACGTCGCAACGGCCTTCGTACAAGGCCTTGCCGACGATGGCGCCGACGAGGTTCGGGTAGGCCTTGGCCATCTCCGCGAGGCGGGCGACGTCGGCCGTGCCGGACACGCCGCCGGAGGCGATCACGCCGCAGGGGCAGGCCTTGAGCACCGCTTCGAGCGAGGACCAGTTCGGACCCGTGAGCATGCCGTCGGTGGCGATGTCGGTGTAGATGACGGTCGAGACGCCGAGCTCGCCGGCTTCCTTGGCGAACTCCGTCGCCTTGAGGGCCGTCACGGCCGTCCAGCCTTTGACGGCGACGAGGCCGTCCTTGGCGTCGATGCCGACCGCGAGACGCGGGCCGTGGGCCTGGGCCATCTCGCGG
Organism: Verrucomicrobiota bacterium; assembly: GCA_030834165.1. Lineage (GTDB taxonomy): Bacteria > Verrucomicrobiota > Verrucomicrobiia > Opitutales > UBA953 > UBA953. Next base: position 7,377 of record JAURFU010000023.1, on the reverse strand, counting down.
AGGAAGGCGGGGTCGGTCGCGGCGCGCGTGCCGATGACGACGCGGCTGGCGCCGGCTTCGTAGGCGGCCTCGGCGGTCGCGCGGTCGCGCATGCCGCCGCCGAACTGGATCTTCGGACCGAGCGCCGCGATGCGCTTGAGCACCGGGAGGTTGAGGGGCGCGCCGCCGAAGGCGCCGTCGAGGTCGACGACGTGGATCCACGCCGCGCCGGCCTGGGCGAACACGACGGCCGGCTCCACCGGGTCCTTGTAGTAGTCGGTGCGGGCGTCGTCACGTCCCTGGCTGAGGCGGACGCAGCGACCGCCGCGGATGTCGATGGCCGGATAGGCGAGCATGGAGGTCAGGAAGCTTTCTTCTTCGGCGCCACGACGGACACGGGCTGTTCGCCGCGGATCGCTTCGGCCGTCACCGTGAACTTCGAACCGGCGGCGGCTTCGGGCAGCGCGTACATGGTCTCGAGGAGCACCCCTTCGAGCACGGAACGGAGGCCGCGGGCGCCCGTGCCGAGGGCCAGGGCCTTGTCGGCGGCGGCCTCGAGGGATTCGCGGGTGAACTCAAGGGACATGCCCGAGAGCGCGAAGAGCTTGCGGTACTGCTTGGTCGCGGCGTTGCGCGGCTCGGTCAGGATGCGGATGAGCGCCTCGCGGTCGAGGGGCTCCAGGACCGAGATGACGGGCAGGCGGCCGACGAACTCCGGGATCATCCCGAAGGAGAAGAGGTCCTCGGGCTGGAGGCCCGCGACGATCTGTTCGGCCGAGAGGGAAGGCGCGTCGTTGCGCGGGGGGACGAAGCCGAGGGACTTCGCGCCGCCGCGGCGGGCGATGATGCGGTCGAGGCCCGCGAAGGCGCCGCCGCAGATGAAGAGGATGTCGGCCGTGTCGACGCGGATGCACTGCTGCTCCGGGTGCTTGCGGCCGCCGGCGGGCGGGACGTTGCAGATGGTGCCCTCGAGGAGCTTGAGCAGGGCCTGCTGGACGCCTTCGCCGGACACGTCGCGGGTGATCGAGGCCGAGTCGGACTTGCGGCCGATCTTGTCGATCTCGTCGATGAAGACGATGCCGCGCTGGGCGCGTTCGACGTCCATGTCGGCGGCCTGCAGGAGGCGGAGGATGACGGTCTCGACGTCGTCGCCGACGTAGCCGGCTTCGGTGAGCGTCGTCGCGTCGGCGATCGCGAACGGCACGTCGAGCATGCGGGCGAGCGAGCGGGCGAGGAGGGTCTTGCCGGTGCCGGTCGGGCCGATCAGCAGCACGTTGCTCTTGTCGAGCTCGACGTCGGCGAGGTCGCCGGCCTGGGCGGCGCCGGCGGGCTTCCGGCGGTCGTTGAGGCGCTTGTAATGGTTGAAGACGGCGACGGAGAGGACCTTCTTCGCGTGGGCCTGGCCGATCACGTGCGCGTCGAGCTCGAGGCGCAGCTGCGTCGGCGCGATCAGCTTGATCGGGGCGAGCGGGGTCTTGGCGGGGGCCTCCTGCACGGCGGGGCCGCCGGCGGCCGCCGCGGGCTTGGCGTCGCGCGTCTTCTCGCGTTCGAGGAGGCGGCCGCAGGTGCCCACGCAGGCGTCGCAGATGCCGACGCCGCCGGGTCCGGCGATCAGCTTGCCGGCCTGGGCGGCGGGCTTGCCGCAGAAGGAGCAGCTCTCGGCGCGGTCGCCGGACATGGGCTTAGGCGCGGCCCGGCTTGGGCATCACGACGTGGTCGACGAGGCCGTAGGCCTTCGCCTGCTCGGCCGTCATGTAGAAGTCGCGGTCGGAGTCGCGCTGCAGTTCCTCGGGCGTCTTGCCGCTGTGCTTGGCGAGGACGTGGTTGAGGGTGTCGCGCCAGCGGAGGATCTCCTTCGCGGCGATCGAGATGTCGGACGTCTGGCCGGTGGCGCCGCCGCTGGGCTGGTGGATCATCACGCGGCAGTTGGGGAGCGCGTGGCGCTTGCCCTTGGTGCCGGCGGCGAGGAGGACGGTGGCCATGCTGGCCGAGAGGCCGATGCAGTAGGTGTTCACCTCGCACGACAGGAAGTTCATCGTGTCGTAGATGGCCATGCCGGCGGTGATGGAGCCGCCGGGCGAGTTGATGTAGATCGAGATGTCCTTCTTCGGGTCCTCCATCTGCAGGAAGAGCAGCTGGGCGATGACCGCGTTGGCCACGTCATCGTAGATCGGCGAGCCGATGAAGATGATGCGGTCCTTGAGGAGGCGGCTGTAGATGTCCCAGGCTCGCTCGCCGCGGGCGTCGCGTTCGACGACGTTAGGAATGATGTAGGACATGGTGGTGCGGGGAGGACTGTGCCCGGAACGGGCGAAATCTCAACCTCAGGCGGCGACTCCGCCGGCGAGGACGGCGTCGAGGGCCTTGTTGAGGAGGGTGTCGCGGCGGATCTCGGCGAGGCGCTGGCGGTCCTTGACCAGCTTTTCGGGCTGGGTCTGGGCGGCGTAGGCGGCCTGCATGATGGCGGAGCTGAGCTCCTCGCGGGTCACCTCGAGCTTGAGCTCCTCGGCGATGCGGGAGAGCACGAACTGGGCGCGGACGCGGAGGGCGGCGGCCTTCTTGGCTTCGGCGAGGATGTCGTCGCGCTGGGTCTCGAGCTCTTCGGGCTTGGTGCCGGAGCGCAGGCGCATCTCGGCGTACTGGTAGAAGAGGCCCTGGGCGACGGAGAGGACGGCGGATTCCGGCAGGGGGAAGTCGAGGCCGGCCAGGAGGGCGTCGACGGCCTTCTCGCGGCGGGCGGTCTCGGCGGCCTGCTTCTTGGAGCCTTCGATGCCCTTGCGGAGCTGGTCGCGCAGTTCGGCGGCGTCCTTCACGCCGACGGCCTTGCAGAAGGCTTCGTCGACCTTGGGGATCTCCTTGCGGCGGACTTCGCTGGCGGTGATGGCGTAGGACACCTTCTTGCCGCGGAGGGCTTCGCGCTCATGCGTGGCGGGGAAGACGTATTCGGCCTGGGCGGTGGCGCCGGCCTTGAGGCCGATCACGGCCTGGGCGATGGCGGGGACGGCGACGGCGGCGCCTTCGGCCCCGGCTTCTTCCCAGGTGGATTCGGCGCTGCCGTAGGACTTGGCCTCGGCGTCGACTTCGCTGACGGGCTTGCCGTCGACGGTGCCGACGTAGCCGATGCGGACGTAGTCACCCTTGGCGGCGGCGTCTTCGGTCTTCTCGTAGCGGGCGCGCTGCTCGAGGATCTTCTGGAGGTGCTGGTCGATGTCGGCCTCGGTGACGGTCACTTCCTCGACGGGGGCCTTGACGGCCTTCCAGTCGGGGGTCTTGAACTCGGGGACGACGTCCACCTCGTAGCGGAAGACGGCGTCGGCGCCGGAGCCGGCTTCCTTCTGGACGTCGGCGACGGTGTAGATGGTGAAGGACTTCTCCTGCTGGATGCGTTCATATCCCTGGGAGAGGAGGCGCTGGCTGACCTCGTCGGCGATCTGCTTGCCGTACTTCTGGCGCACGATGGCTTCCGGCGCCTTGCCCGGACGGAAGCCGGGGAGGGCGGCCTCGCGGGTGAAGCCCTTGACGACTTCCTTCTCGGCGGCGGCGACGGTCGCGGCGGGGACCGTCACGGTGACGGAGCGGCGGGTCGGGTTGGTTTCTTGGATTTTGATGTCCATGGGATATAAAGGGAGGGAGGCCCCGGGCGGGTCTTGGTCGCGGGGGGAACGGCCGAGCAAATAGAACTCCCCCCTACGGTCAACAGCGGAGGAGGGCCTTTTCAGGCCTTTTCCGCCAGCCTGCGGCGCAGGCGGGGCAGGACGCAGCGAGGGACGAAGGCCGCGGCCTGGGAGAGCTTATGCCGGGCGATGTCCTTCACGAAGCTCGAGGAGGTCACGAACTGGTCCTGGCTGGGCATCAGGATGACGGTCTCGATCTCGGGGGCCATCAGGCGGTTGGCGTGGGCCAGGTCGAATTCGAACTCGAAATCGCTGAATTTGCGGAGGCCGCGGATGATGGCGGCGGCCTTGTGGCGGTGGGCGAACTCGACGGTGAGTCCCTTGAGTTCGAGGACCTTGACGTTGCGGATGCCCTTGCAGGCTTCACGCGCCATCTCGAGTCGTTTCTTCACCGAGAACCAAGGCCCCTTGCTGTCGCTCGGGGCGACGGCGACGATCACGCGGTCGAAGAGACGGGAGGCGCGCCGGAGAACGTCCAGATGCCCCAGCGTGACCGGATCGAAGGTGCCGGGATAGACGGCGGTGCGGGCGGGGCGGGGCATCGTTTTCCTGTTGCGGCTCACTCTCGGTCGGGAACATCCTTTCCGCAAGCCCGCATGCGTTTTCTTCGGCATCTTCCCAATCTCCTGACCGCGGCCCGCCTGCCGGCCATCTTCCTGATCCTGGTCTGGACTTATTGGGCCGGCCCCTGGGCCAGCGCCGCCCTCGCGTTGTTCATCCTGACGGCCCTGACGGACATCTTCGACGGTTGGATCGCCCGGAAGCTGGACGCCGTGACCGACTTCGGCCGTCTGATGGACGCGTTGGTCGACAAGGTCTTCATCCTCGGCCTGCTCATCGGGCTCGCCGCGATCGACTGCCTCCCGGTCACACGCTGGGACGACGCGGGGGTGCCGGTCTCGCCCGACGCCTCGGTGGTGCTGCTGACGTCCTTCGGCGTGGTGCTGATCCTGATCCGTGAATTCCTCATCACCGGTCTCCGCCTCGTGGCGGCCGCCTCCGGCCAGGTCCTCGAGGCCGAGGGCCTCGGCAAGCTCAAGACTTTCCTGCAGATCCTCGCGATCGGACACCTCATCGGCCTGCGCGCCTATGAGACGCACTGGAAACTTTCGGCGGAGTGGCACCAGCATTGGGAGCTGATCATCACGGGCCTCTTCTGGCTCGCGGTGCTCATCACCGTGATCTCCGGCGCCAGCTACCTCATCCGGCATCGCCGGCATCTGCCCGGCCTGGCTTCATGATGGTCCCGATCGCGACGCTCGGTCCGCTGGGCCGCCTGAAGGCGCCGGGCACCTGGGGTTCCGCGGCCGGCCTGCTCTGGTGGGCGACGGTCGTGCGCCTCGCGCACGTCAAAGGCTGGCACCACGAATTCTTCTTCGACGCGCTGGTCGTCCTGGCTTCGGTCCTGCTGTGCGGCGTGGCCGCGGCGATCATCGGGAAGAAGGACCCTTCCGAGGTCATCCTCGACGAGTTCGCCGCGATGCCCCTGGTCTTCCTCTTCAATCCTTACGTCTACCAGAGCACCAGATCCTCGCTGCTGTTCATCGTGCTCGGCTTCCTGCTGTTCCGTCTCTTCGACATCACGAAGCCCTTCGGCATCAAGACGCTCGAGAAGCTGCCCGGAGGCTTCGGCATCGTCCTGGACGACGTCATGGCCGCGATCTACGCGAACCTCGCGCTGCACGGCATCGCCTGGCTTTGGGATCTCCTTTGATGATTCGTCATGCGCCAGCACCCGCCGCGGTCGTCCGGGTGACGGGCGAGGATGCGGCGGCTTTCCTGCAAGGGCAGTGCACGGCGGACCTGCGTAAGGTCGCCCTGACCGACGCGCTCTGGCTTAACCGTAAGGGTCGCGTGCTCGCGCACACGGTCGTCGCCAAGGAAACCGACGGTTCCTTTCTTTTGCTTTGCCCGCATCTGACCGCGGAGGAGACCATCGCCATCGTGACCGCCAACGTCATCGCCGACGATGTCGTCGCGACCGATGAGACTCCGACCTGGGGGCGATGGGTCGTCTGGGGCGCTGAGCCCTCCGTCGCCGGCGCGAAGCTTTTTCCGACCCGTCGCTTCGGCGTCGTGGCCTGGGACATGCTCACGCCGGCCGGTGCCGCCATGCCGGGAGAGGCGGGGCGCCGCGAAGAACTCGAGGCTCTCCGTGTCCGCGCCGGCGTGCCGGCTGTGCCGGCCGATTGCGGCGCCAACGAGTTCCCGCAGGAGTGCGGCCTCGAGGCTTGGGTGAGTTATACGAAGGGCTGTTACCTCGGTCAGGAGGTCATGGCGCGCATCCAGTCCATGGGTTCGCTGCGCCGCATCCTCCGCCGGGTTTCCGGGTCGGTCGTGGTCGGGCAGGAATTGAAGACTTCGGAAGGCAAGGTCGCGGGCGTGGTCCGTTCCGCCGCCGGCGACGCCGGGCTGGCCTTGGTGTCGGTCGATCTGCCCGAAGGCGCGGAGCTGGGCGGCGTACGCCTAGGCGCCCCGGCCGTGATGCCCGCGCGTTGACCTGTTTCCGTTTGCGGGCGGTCCGCCGTTCCTCATCGTGACGGCGATGGCCTCTTCCTTCCATTACCAGGATCCTTTCCCGCTGGGCCCCGATACCACGAAGTATCGCCTGCTCACCCAGGAGCACGTCTCCGTCGCGGAGTTCGACGGCAAGCCCGTGCTCAAGGTCGCCCCGGAAGGGCTCACGCTGCTCGCCAACCAGGCGTTGCATGACATCAATTTCTACCTCCGCACCGAGCACCTCGAGCAGGTCGCCGCGATCCTCGCGGACAAGGAAGCCAGCGACAACGACCGCGCCGTCGCGCTCGCCATGTTGCGCAACGCCGAGGTCGCCGCGAAGGGCGTGCTGCCGTTCTGCCAGGATACCGGCACCGCGCAGGTCACCGCCAAGAAGGGCCAGCAGGTCTGGACCGGCGGCGACGACGCCGAAGCGCTCTCGCTGGGCGTCTACCAGGCCTACGCGCAGAACAACCTCCGCTACTCGCAGCTCGCGCCGCTGGATCTCTACGCCGAGAAGAACACCGGCACGAACCTCCCCGCGCAGATCGACATCGCCGCCGTGAGCGGTGCGAAGTTCGAGTTCCTCTTCGTCGCCAAGGGCGGGGGCTCCGCGAACAAGTGCTACCTCTACCAGGAGACCAAGGCCGTCCTGAACCCGAAGTCCCTCGTCAGGTTCCTGACCGAGAAGATGCAGTCGCTCGGCACCGCCGCCTGCCCGCCGTATCACCTCGCGTTCGTCATCGGCGGCACCTCCGCCGAGGCGACCATGAAGGCCGTGAAGCTGGCTTCGACCCATTATTACGACGCGCTCCCGACCTCGGGCAACGAGCATGGCCGCGCCTTCCGCGACACCGCGCTCGAGGCCGAGCTCCTCAAGGTCGCGCATCAGCTCGGCATCGGCGCGCAGTTCGGCGGCAAGTGGTTCGCCCTCGACGTGCGCGTCGTCCGCCTTCCGCGTCACGGCGCCTCGTGCCCGATCGGCCTCGCCGTCTCGTGTTCCGCCGACCGCAACGCCAAGGCCAGGATCGACAAGGACGGCATCTGGATCGAGCAGCTCGAGACGGACCCCGGCCGCTTCATCCCGGCCGAGGCGCGCAAGCATGCCGACGCGACCAAGGTCGTGAAGATCGACCTCAACCGGCCCATGGCGGACATCCGCGTCGAGCTTTCGAAGCACCCCGTCACCACGCGCCTCGCGCTCACCGGCACGCTGGTCGTCGCCCGC
>JAURFU010000022.1 GCA_030834165.1 Verrucomicrobiota bacterium | reverse complement strand
ATGACATGCCTCTGGTGTTCCGGTTGTCACGTCCGTGGCACCGCCGGGTAGCTAAGCATGGAACGGATAAGCGCTGAAAGCATCTAAGCGCCAAGCCTTTCCCAAGATAAGATCTCCCTATAGAACCCAGGTAGACCACCTGGTTGATAGGCCGCCGGTGTAAGCGTAGCGATACGTTGAGCCTAGCGGTACTAATGTTCGATTGATCTGCAATTGGCTTCTTAGCCGTATCAAGTACGTCTAGGCCGATAGCATTACGGATTAGTAATTTTAGTATGCGCAAACTGTTTATCTTTCCCGATGACGGCAGCTCGCCACCTGGCGAAAACCATCTCATGATCACCCATCAGAGAGCTGCCCGAGGACACATTCTGGTGATCATGGGCGCATGGAAACACTCGTTCCCTTCCCGAACACGATAGTTAAGCATGCAGCCGCCGATGGTAGTGCACCCACGCTGGTGTGCGAGAGTAGGTCATCGCCAGGTTCACGGACCCCGGTCTCCGCAAGGAGATCGGGGTCCCCTCATTTACGGAGGTCTCGGCTGGCCGGGCGTGTCCGGTCTCAGTCGCAGCAGGACCGCGGGCCGAGCGCGAGCCCGGGGAGCGCCTTCCAACGGTGGGGGATGTCCCTCATGAGCAAGGCATGGTCGAAGGCGATGCTTCCCTCCGGGAAGGTCGCGCGGTCCGAGAAGAAGGTCGATGAGACCGTCCCGAGCCGCAGGGCTCGTACCTCCCATCGATCTGTCACGAGCTCGAGTCCGTCGGCCCGCGCCTCGTCCCGGTTGCCCGAGTAGCCTATGCTGCCAGCCGCGAAGAACGCGGAGCTTTCGCCGAGGCTGGCGAAACATGAGCCGCCGGGAAGTTCCGCGGCTTCGGCGCCGGCCACTTCAAGCATCGTGCTCCCGTCGGCGGACTCCATGCGCAGGCTGATCTCGGCGCCGGTATCATTGACCCGGAACCGGGCCGCCTGCTGTTCTCCGGGGAAGAGCCTGCCTCCTGCCAGCTGGTTGAGCCATGAGCCCGTGTGCCTTCGCGGGACGTAGACGCCCTCCCGCCGTCGGCCGTCTTCGTCCCACTCCACGGCGATCCGGTGCGCGGCGTTCTCGCTGCTCAGTCCGCACCAGGCCGGCCAACCCGCCGGGCGGATGCCTTCGAGCCGGATGAGGCAGATGCCGAGGATGGAGTATCCCGCGTGCAGCTTCGGCCGGAAGGGCGCCGGCAGCAGGCGTCGGACGACCGCGGGGTCGGCCCGGAAATTGACCAAGAGCCGTCGCCGGATGAGGCCTTCCAGTTCCGGAGTACGCATGGCCTCAGCCGCGGGCGGCCAGTTCGCCCAGCGTGACTTCCGCTCCGGCTTGCCCGCGGAGACGTTCTTCTAGCTCACCGTGGGCGCGCGCGGCCGGATCGCCCGAAAGATCGAGGTCGCCGGCGCGCCCGGTGGCGTGTTCGTCCACGATGGCCCAGAAGTCGACGAGGCCGAGGGCTTCGAGCGGCCGCGCCGGCTTATGGCCGCCGGTCCGCGATTCCAAGGCCAGCAACCCGGTCTCCCTGAGCATCTGGAGGCAGCCCTCGGCGACGGAGGCCGGCACGCGCGCGCTCACGCCGATGTCTTCGGCCGTCGGGCCGACGCGTCCTTCGCGGTAGCGTCGGAGGGTCTCGATGACGCAGAGGAAGGCGAGGGTGCGCCGCGCCCGGTGGCTCAGCGACTCCCAGGACTTATGGCGCGCGAGCGTGCGCCGGTTCTGGAAGGCGTAGCCCACCTGGCCGCCGACGAGCACGAAGAGCCAGCTGAGGTAGGTCCCGAACATCAGCACCAGCACGATGCTGAGCTCGCCGTAGAGGCTCTGCAGCTCCGTCACCTTGCCGACGTAGAGGGCGGCGAGCCGATGGTTGCCGATCACGAGCACGGCGACCGCGAGGCCGCCGACGAACGCCGCGCCCCACCGCACCCGCGCGTTGGGCATCATGCGGTTGAACGCCGTGAACGCGAGCGTCAGCATCGTCAGCGAGAGGAAGAGGGGGCCGCCGCCGCTCACGAAGCCGGTCAGGCGTTCGCCGCCGGGCAGCCGATGGAACCATCCGGCCAGCCACGTCGCGCCCGCGCCGAACGAGGCCGCGAGCGAGGCCGCCGAGAGCATCGTCAGCGTCGTCGCGCCGACGAGGAAGAACAGCACGAGGAAGAGGAGGTAGTTCGCGAAACGATCCCGCCAGCTGCGGCCGAAGCGCACGCCCCAGATGCCGTTGAGCGCGTCCTCGACGCGGCTCAGCATGAGCACCGCGAGGCCGAGGATGAGGAGCAGGCCGATCACGCCCGCCTGGCCGCTCGCGGCGGTCTTCAGCAGCCGGTCGACCAGCCCGTCGAGGTCCTTGTTGATCTCCCGCAGCGTGGCGTGTCCGTCCGCCGCCGCGGCCTTCGCCACGATCTGCGGGGCCGCGTATTCCACCGCTGCGACGATCGCGCGCTTGGCCGGATTGTCCTGCTGGTCGCCGGCGCGCGAAAGGATGAAGCCCGAGACCGTGAGCGCGAGTCCCAGCAACGGTCCGAGCGACATCAGCGTGTAGTAGGTGAGCGCGGCCGACTGCTGCGGGAGGCGGTGCGTGAGGATCCCGTGCCACGTCGTCGCGATCACGCGCCACGTCGTTTTCAACGCGCCGCGCCAGCCGCGTTGCGCGAGCGCCTGCGGTGACCAGCTGGCCTCCAGGAGGCGGCCGAGAGGGGAGGGCTTGGTCGTAGGGTCGGCCATGGTCATGGCCTGAGCCTGAGGTGGCCCGGCGAGACGGGCAACCCCGGGCCGTGAGCAAGACCAACAAGTGCCGGTTGCGCCGTGGCCGACCCTGATTTTATTGAGGCATATACCCTAACGGCGCCGAACTATCAAAAACCTGTCAAAAATCGTGATTGTGAATAAAGTTTTTTACCTAAGTGCTGGTTTGTCAGGAGTTTGCGTAGAATCACTACATCTAGTGGTGAAATAAATTTGCAGCCCCTACATGTAGTATTTTACTTCCGCACATACCAATCACCTAGCGGCCCTTCCCGGCCACTAACTGAGCCCTTTTCCCCACTCTCCACCCATGGAAACCATCACCATCAAAGTAGGTCAGAAAACCTTCATCCTCGACAAGACCAAGGCCGAGGAAGCCTTCGCCAACAAGCGCGTCATCAACGGCCGCGAATCGATGTTCTTCAACATCCTCCCGCTGAAGTACCAGTGGGCGTACGATCTCTATCGCACGATGAAGAACAACCATTGGGAGCCCGAAGACATCCCGATGCAGAAGGACTGCGAGCAGTGGCGCGACCAGACCGGTCAGATCACCGAGATCGACCGCTGGATCGTGAAGATGGCAATCGGCTATTTCTCCGCCGCCGAAGGCATCGTCGGCGACAACATCATCCACGTCGTCCGCGAGGTCGTCACCGCCCCCGAGCTCAAGCTCGTCCTGGGCCGCCACGCCCACGAGGAGAACATCCACGCCGACTCGCTCGTCTACATGATCTCGTCCCTCGGCATCAACCCGCACGAGTGCGAGGCGATGTTCGAGGACATCCCGACGATCGCCAAGAAGGCCGCCTTCGTCGTCAACAACTCCCGCGCGCTGCGCCGCAAGCTCGACCTGACCAAGCTCGAGGACAAGCAGGCCCTCGCCCATAACATCTTCCTCTTCGGGCAGTGCATGGAAGGCACCCAGTTCTACGGCCTTTTCGGCATGGTCCTCTCGCTCGCCCGTCAGAACAAGTTCCCCGGCATCGGCCAGATGTTCCGCTACACCCTGCGCGACGAATCCAACCACATCGACCTCTTCCGCAACCTGCTCGCCGAGCTGGTCAAGGAGAACCCCGACGTCTGGACGCCCGCCTTCAAGGAGGAGCTCCGCCAGCTCATGGCCACCGCCGTGTCGCTCGAGAAGGACTTCATCCGCGACTGCCTGCCCGTCAACGCCCTCGGTCTCTCGGCCAAGGAGTTCGAGCAGTACATCGACTACATCGCCGACCGTCGCCTGCGCAACTGCGGCCTCGATCCGCTCGTCGCCGAGACGACCAATCCTTTCCCCTGGCTCTCCGAGATGATGGACCTCAAGAAGGAGCAGAACTTCTTCGAAGGCCGCGTCACGGAATACCAGAAGCAGGGCGCCCTCGGCACCGTCAACGACGACGAACTCTGAGCCGCCGCTGTCCAGATCCGGGCGTCACCCCCTTCGCGCCCGGTTTGGCATGTTTCCTGTTCTTACCCCTCATCCTATCCATTGAAAAAACCTGCGCCGGCCGCCGCCGACGCATCCTCCCTCATTCTCCCTCTCCCCTCGTCCCCACCCTTTCCCTGACATGAAATCCGAACTCCCTTTCTTCCGCGAAGACATCGCCCTCAAGCACGCCGTCCGCGCCCCCGCCGACGCCAAGCCCCGCTTCAACTGGCGTGAGTCGCTGCCGGCCTCCGCCGGGGGCGCCGCCTCCGCCGGCCTCGACGCCGCGCAGATCGCCGACATCGTCGGCGCCGCCCTCACCGACCTCCTCGTCGCCCGCCAGGAACAGGACATCTTCACCGAGTCCAACCGCCAGTTCGTCGCCGCCGTCGCCAGCGACGTCGTCCGCGTCCTCTCCCAGTCCGGCGTCCAGGTGAGCGAGTCGCTCGTCCTCCAGGCCATCGAAGACGCCCTCGTGCGCTACAACCGCCACGACGTCGCCAAGAGCCTCCTCTTCTCCCGCGGCGGCGACGCCGCCCCGGCCGATCCGCTCGCCATCACGACCCGCCTGATGCGCCGCAACGGCCAGGTGGTGCCGTGGCTTCCCAACAAGATCACGACCGCCGTGCGCATGGCCTTCCTCTCGCTCGAGCAGGATCCCGCGCCCGCCGTCCGCGTGACCGCCGCCGTCACCCGCCGCGTGGCCGACCTCGGCCAGACCATCATCGGCATCGAGGAGGTCCAGGACCTCGTCCAGGAGGAGCTCATGCGCCAGGGCCACTTCAAGGTCGCCCAGAACTACATCCTCTACCGCGCCTACCGCGCCCGCCGCCGCGAGGAGCTCGCCGCCCAGCCCGTCGTCGTCGACGACCGCCAGGAGTCGCTCATCCTCGTCAAGTCCGCCGATGGCTCCACCTACCTCTGGAACGGCGACGAGCTGCGCAAGCGCATCGCCTTCGCCGCCGCCGGCCTCGAACTCGTCCGCACACCGGACCAGATCGAAGCCGAGCTCCGCCGTGGCCTCTTCAACGAGATCTCCGAAGCCGACCTCCGCAAGACCATCGAGCTCAACGCCAAGAGCCTCGTCGAGGTCGACGCCGACTTCGCCAAGTTCGCCGCCCGCATCTGCCTCTCCTACATCTACGAGGAGGTCCTCGGCTGGAGCATCAGCCGCGACGGCGTCGCCCAGCTCAAGGAATTCCACCGCGCCAAGTTCGCCGCCTACGTCGAGCGCGGCATCGCGATCGGCCGCCTCTCGCCCGACCTGCGCAAGTACGACCTCGCCAAGCTCGCCGACGCCCTCGACCCGATGGCCGACCTCGATTTCGAGCTCCTCGGCGTGCAGACGATGTATGACCGCTACCTGATCATCGACAAGACGGTCAAGCCGGCCCGCCGCCTCGAGACGCCCCAGTTCTTCTGGATGCGCGTCGCGATGGGCCTCTTCCTCCGCGAGGAGAAGAACCGCGAGGACTGGGTCATCCGCCTCCACGCCCTCTACAAGTCCCGCCGCTTCTGCAGCTCGACCCCGACGCTCTTCAACTCGGGCACGCTCCACAGCCAGCTTTCGTCCTGCTACCTCTACCAGGTCAACGACACGATCGAGTCCATCATGATCCGCGGCATCGCGGAGAACGCCTTCCTCTCCAAGTGGGCCGGCGGCCTCGGCGGTTCCTGGACCTCCGTCCGCGGCACGGGCTCCTACATCAAGGGCACCAACGGCGAATCCCAGGGCATCATCCCGTTCCTCAAGCTCCACAACGACCAGCTCGTCGCCGTCAACCAGGGCGGCAAACGCCGCGGCTCCGGCTGCGCCTACCTCGAGACCTGGCACAACGACATCGAGGACTTCCTCGAGCTGCGCAAGAACACCGGCGACGACCGTCGCCGCACCCACGACATGAACACGGCCAACTGGATCCCCGACCTGTTCATGAAGCGCCTCAAGAACCGCCAGCCCTGGACGCTCTTCCTCTCCAACGAGACCCCTGACCTCCACGAGACCTTCGGCGCCGAGTTCGAGAAGCGCTACGTCGCCTACGAGGCCCGCGCCAAGAAGGGCGAGATCTTCGGCAAGGAGATCCCCGCCCTCGAGCTCTGGAAGAAGATGCTCGGCATGATCTTCGAGACCGGCCACCCGTGGATCACCTTCAAGGATCCCTGCAACGTCCGCTCCCCGCAGGACCATTGCGGCGTCATCCACTCCTCCAACCTCTGCACGGAGATCACGCTCAACACGAGCGCCGAGGAGACCGCCGTCTGCAACCTGGGCTCCGTCGTCCTCGACTCGCACCTCAAGGCCGACGGCAGCATCGACCATGCGATGCTCCGCGAGACCGTCACGGTCGCCGTCCGCGCCCTCGACAACGTCATCGACATCAACTTCTACCCGACCAAGGCCGCCGAGGTCTCCAACCTCCGCCACCGCCCGGTCGGCATGGGCGTCATGGGCCTGCAGGACTGCCTCTATCGCCGCGACATCTCCTTCGCCTCCGAGGCCGCCGTCGAGTTCAACGACGAGATCATGGAGGCCGTGGCCTACTACGCCTACGAGACCTCCTCGGACCTCGCGGCCGAACGCGGTACCTACAGCACCTACCAGGGCTCCAAGTGGGACCGCGGCCTGCTCCCGCAGGACACCATCGACCTGCTCGCGCAGGAGCGCGGCGAGCCGATCGAGGTCAAGCGCGGCGGCCGCATGGACTGGGCTCCGGTCCGCGCCAAGATCGCCAAGCAGGGCATGCGCAACTCCAACGTCCTCGCGATCGCCCCTACCGCCACGATCTCCAACATCGTCGGCAGCTCGCCCTGCATCGAGCCGACCTACAAGAACCTCTTCGTGAAGAGCAACCTGTCCGGCGAGTTCACCGAACTCAACGGCTACCTGGTCCGCGACCTCAAGAAGCTGGGCCTGTGGAACCAGGAGATGATGCAGCAGATCAAGTACTTCGACGGCGAACTCAAGGACATCGCCGAGATCCCGCAGGCCATCAAGGACAAGTACCTGACCGCCTTCACCATCGAGAACAAGTGGCTCATCGACGCCGCCGCCCGTCGCCAGAAGTGGATCGACCAGGCCCAGTCGCTGAACCTCTTCCTCCCGACCCCGGACCTGAAGATGCTCTCGCACATGTACCAGTACGCCTGGCGCACCGGCCTCAAGACCACCTACTACCTCCGCACCCTCGGCGCCTCCAACATCGAGAAGGCGACGGTCGAGAAGGCTCCCAAGGCCGAGAAGAAGGAATACACCGAGGCCGAGAAGAACGCCTGCTCCATCGAGGCCATGCGCAACGGCGGCACCTGCGAAGCCTGCCAGTAAGCCGGATTCGAGGGCCCGAGGGCCTGATGACCGGAGGGCCGGAAAAACGAGGGGCGTCCGCCAGGACGCCCTTCTTGTCTAGGTAGGGATGCGATGACATCGCATCCGCCCGCGGGGGCCGCGGTTATGCTTCAGGCAGGGTCGGGACCGCGTCACGACATAGGTTCATTATGCCCCTGTCCGCCAACCGCTGACCGCCAGCCGCGATCAGCTGTCGCATCCCATACTCTATACTCGATGCTCCATGCTCTACTCCGTTATCTTCCGCCCCATGTCTTCCCTCGCCACTTCCGCCGGCACCGTCGAGATCCTCACCCGCGAGGAATCGTTCGCCGAGCTCGCCCGTCGCATCAACGCCCTCGCGGCCCAAGGTCCGGCCTCCGTCGGCCTCAGCGGTGGCTCCACGCCCAAGGCCTTCTACGCCTGGGTGGTCCGCACGGGGGCGCTCACGGCCGAAGCGCTCGCCCGGATCGACTGGCACGTGAGCGACGAACGTTGCGTGCCGCTGTCGTCCGATGATTCCAACTTCGGCCACGCCGCCCGCGGCATGCTCGACGCCCTCGGCGTGCCGGCGGCCCGGCGGTTCCCCTGGCCGGTCGAACGGGCGCCGGCCGAAGCCGCCGACGCCTATGAGGCCGCCTGGCGCGCGCGCTCGCCGGCCAAGGCCTTCGATCTCTGCGTGCTCGGGCTCGGCGACGACAGCCACATCGCCTCGCTCTGGCCCGAGTGCCCGTTGATCGGACAGCCGTCCGGCGCGCGCTTCGTCGCCACCGAGTGGCCGGGCCGCGGCTGGCGCCTGACCATCACCGAGGCCGGCCTGGCCCAATGCGCGACCATCGTCGTGCTCGTCGGCGGCGCCGCCAAGGCCCCTGCCTTGCGCGAGATCGCCTGCGGCGAATTCCAGCCATCCCTGCATCCGGGACAGGTTTTGCGCGCCTTCGCGCCGCGCGTCACTTGGCTGGCGGATCGGGAGGCGGCGGCTCAGCTCTGACCGGCGGCGGCGTCAGCGGCGCCAGGTTACGCGCCGGATCGTAATCGGTGACGAGCTCCCGGCGCAGCGGGCTGCGCGGGTGATCCTCCTGGAACACGAACAGGAAGCGGCGGTTGGCGCCGAGGATGAGCGTGGACGAACTATCGATCTTCCATCCTTCCTTGGTCTTCAGCTCGAGCCGGTGGTTGACGATGCGTCGCCTGACGTCGGCGGTAGGCAGCAGTTTGACCTCGTCCGGGGCGAGCTCGACGGCTTCGTTTTCGATGGAGCAGCGCATCTTCCGGGAGGTGAGGTTCAGGAACTGGACCCCGCCGAGGGGGAGGTTCTCCCGGTCGAAGGGCAGGAGCCGGGTGCGGACGCGGCCGTCGCCGGAACGGCTGAGCAGGAGCAGGTGGCGGCCATGAGCCGGCAGCTTGAGTGCGCCGAGCTCAAGCGCCGTCTGTCCGGCTTCCGTCGGTTCGCCGAAGAGCCGGGCGCTCGGGATGTCCGGCAGGGCCGTCGGCGGCATGACATGGCTCAGGAAAGCCTCGAGCCGAAGCGGCGGGACGTCCTGCGGGAAGCGCAAGGCCACGAAATCCGGCCCTTCTCCGACCTTGCTGACATGCAGCTCCGCGCCGGCCTGCCCGGTCGCGGAGGCCAGCGGCAGCAGACCGAGGAGGAGCCACGCGCGCATGGCTCAGAGCGGCGCTTCCGGCTCGGGCGGAGGCGCGCCCTTCTTGCCTTTCGCCTTGGCAGCACCTTTGCCTTTCGGAGCAGGCGGGGCGGCTTCGGCCACCTGGGGTCGGCTGCCTTTGTTGTCCGTGATGAGCTCGACGTGATAGCGGGCATCCTCCTCGGCCCCGGGGTACTCCACGGCGAAGAGCAGGACGCGGGCGGTCGGCTTGAAGATCATGGTCGTCGAACGCAGGAGCTTCTGCTCGCCGTTCGCCTCGGCCGCCGCCAGCTTGAAGGTGCAGATCGAGATCTTGTCGAAGACCTTGGGGTAACGGGCCATGCTCCGGCTGTTGGCCACCACCGGGGTGCCTTCGATCACCATCGCGATCTTGGCCGAAGTGAAGTTGACCAGCTGGACGCTGCCGTACGGAAAGGCCTCCGCGCCGAAGTCGAAGACGCGGGTCTGGGCGACGCCCCGCTTCTCATCCGGGAAGAGCAGGACGGCGAGGTCGGTGTCGTCCGGGCCGACCGGAATCGTGCAGTAGGGGACCCATTGCTCGATCGGCTTGCCCGCCTTGTCGACTTCGGTCGAGAAGGTCTTCTTCAGGACCACCGCGTTCGGTTCGCCCCGGTACTCGATCGTCTGGCTCAAGGCCATGATGTCGGGCGCGAAGGGCGTCCGGTCCTTGTCTTTCTGCAGCGCCAGTTCCGGAGGGTTTTCCGGCGCCGTCCACCAGGCGAGGCGCAGGTTGCAGGTCCGGAGTTCGCGTCCGGGCTGCTGCGCTTGGACGGAGCCAAGCAGGAAATATCCGCCGCAGAGGACGGCGGTGAGGAGTCGGGGGAAGGACATGTCAGATTTCGTTGGGCGAGAGCCAGCGCAGGCCGGTCGCGCGGAAACGACGGCCAAGGATGCGGTTCAGGCGCTGTTCCTGCGCGAGGGCGAGGCGGTCCGCGGCGGTGGCGCCGGGCGGATTGGGCGGGGGCGCGACCTCGTAGGTCTCGACGAGGACCTGCTTGTCATACTCCTTGTTGGCGCTGGAGTTGACGCGGTAGGCGAGGCGACGGCGGGTCGGTTCCACGTATTCGGGGTAGCGCTGACCGACGGCCATGGCCACGTATTCGGTCGAACGCTGGACGACGACCTCGACCCAGGCCTTGCCGATGACGTTGCCGGCGTCGTCCTGGGCTTCGCCATAAGCGCGCACCACGAAGGTGTCGGAGCGGGCGGTGAGATTCGGGCCGACGGAGTTAAGCACGTCCATCTGGGTGACGATGCCCGGGGCGCCGAGGCCGGCGGTGACGGTCGCTTCGGTGTTCGTGCGGCTCATCGCCCGGATCGAGGGGAAGCGCTTGTTGGCCGGGATCTTGGGGTAGGCGCTCGGTTCCCGCCACCAGCTCGTCGTCCCGACCATCGAGTTGTTGCTGAGCCGGTTGGAGTTGGGGTCGTTCGGGGTCGTCGCCGCCGGGGCGCCGAAGGTCCCTCCCGCCGCGGTGATCGCGGTGTTGTTGATCGAGGACTTGTCGATCGCGGCCTGGAGCGCGCCCTTGAGTCCGAACGCGTCGTTGTTGATGAGGCGGCGGTTGATGAAGTCGCCCAAGGACATGAACGGACCCCGTGCGCGCACTTCCTCCACGACGCGTCCGGCCAGCTCGTCGATCTGCGCCTCGGTGAGCTCGCGATACTGCGTCCACGGATCGCTTCCCGTGTTGTCGGCCGGACCGAACGCCCGCGCGAACTTGGTCAGGGCGGTCATGGACGGATTGGCCGGATTGGCGGCGTCGGGCAGCATCTGTCCCTTCAGGCCGCCGAGCACGGCCCGCCAGGCGGCGCGCGAGGTGGAGTTGACGTTGAAGCCGCCGTCATAAAGCGACGACCCCGCCAGGTACTTGGGATGCGGGAACTCGGTCTCCGGCAGCCGGAGCGTGGTCTGGTACTGGCTGTTCAGCGTGAACGACGGCTTGCCGTCCGCGAAGTAGGTCACGCGTTTGTTCGCCAGCGGCTTCTGGCCGGCGTTCAGCGCCGTCTTCAAGCTGGCGAAGGTCGCGGAGTTGGCGACGCCGGCCGCGGCGAGCGCGGTCGCCTGCTGGGTCTGCACGGTCGCGTCGAGCGGCAGGTCGGCGCCCGAGCTGGGCCAGGCCCGCTGGGTTCCGTCCAGATGGGAGTAGGAATTCGCCTGCAGGTTCAGCCCGCTGAAGAAGTAGGTGTCCCAAAGGGCGTAGTTGGCCGCGAAGGCGTGGTCGGTGCGGACGTTGGTCCGGTTGCGCACCGGACGCGAACCCATGGCCTTGGCCACGTAGCCGAGCTCGGGTACGGGGCCCTTGACGTCGGAAGCCAGGGTGGCTTCGCTCGGGAACAGGTCGCGCGGTCCGGGCCATTCGACGATCCGCGTGAGGTCGCCGATGCCGGGGTGGGCGAAGGAGGAACCGACGGTCAGATCGGCGTCCGTGTTCGTCTCCGCGTAGGCGACGGTGCCGAGCTGCGAGAGCGAGAGCAGCGGCCGGCGCGGGATGGGGTAGAGGATGATGTTGCTCTTGCCGATGCTGTCGTTGTTCACGCTCGGACCCCAGAAAGCGCCGCGCTTGTCGGGGGTGGTCGGGAATTCGATGTCGATGAGCGAGCCGTTCACGAGCACGCGCTGGGTCTCGGTCCAGCCAACCGGAGTATGGGCCTTGCCGTCGAAGCCGAACAGATAGGCCTGCTGCGCGCGGTCGCTGAGGAAGTACGGCGTCATCGGCGCGTTACGCATCTCCGTGGGGGTCTGCATGCGATCGAGGCCGGTGCCGGGATTGGTCGGGTTCATGCCGAAGCCGGCGGAGAGGTAGCTCGAGGGATACCATTTGCTGGTGTCGCGCGTCATGTCCGCGGCGCGGCGCACGAAGTCGACCATGAAGACCGGGAGCTTGGGCTCGTTCGGGGTCAGCACCACGGCCCGCGAGTTATGCAGGGTGTCGGCCTTGGCATTGGTGACTTCGATGCCCTTGCCGTTGCCGACGTTGAATTCCGGGTCGGTCGGCACGTTCATGCCGACGTTGCTTCCTTTGATGTAGAAGCTCGGGGTGGGCGGGTTGGCGCCGAGCGCCCGGGTCCACTCGCGGTCCGGCTGGGTGTAATAGGCTTCGTCGTTGTTTCCGTTGCTGTACATCGGCCAGCCGGAGGTCATGGCCTGGAAGTTCAGGAGCAGGCTTTCGTCGACCAGGTTGAAGCCGTTCACGGTGAGCGAGCCTTCGTTGTAGCGGCGGATCAGACGGTCGGGGTTGACCGGGTCCGGGATGTAGGTGGAGGCGTCCTCGTCGGGTGAGCCGAACCAGCGCCGGTGCGTGTTGAGGGCGGCGCCTCCTTCGATGCTCTTCTTGCCGATGAGGTAGAAATTCCAGGACTGGTTGCCTTGGATGGCGACGCGGCCGTTGCGGCGCGTCGGCGCGACGTAGCGGCTGGGGTTACGGCTGTAGGTCATCACGTCGTCGAGCGTGCCCATGCTGCCGTCGGGCCCTGGCGTGGCGGTGATGAGCTCGCCTTCGGCGCCGACGATGTAGCCGTTGTAGTTGATCCAGCCTTGGTTGCGGACGAGGATCTGCAGGGAGCGTCCCGCGAGGATGGTTTCGAGGGAGGGCAGCGAGCCGTCCCAGGCCGTGAAGGCGTCATGCACGCGGCGCTGGCTCTTGACGTTGTTCCAGAGGTCGTTGAGGCGGCGGGCGTATTCGACGTCGAGGACGCCGCCGTTGGTCCAGGTGATCCAGGGGCCGCCGGCCGAGGGCGTCGTGGTGGCCCAGTTGGGATTGTTGTATTCGGCGAAGATCTTGCAGATGTCGAAGTCCATCGTCCAGAGGACGCGTTCGGCGTTCTGGTTGCGCGAACCGGAGCCGAGGCGCGAGCGCACGTTATGGAACGGCGTCATCGCGTAGAAGGCGCGGCTCGAGAGTTCGAAGCCGACGTCGCCCGGGATCGAGACGTTGGTGTTGCCGCTGTTGATCAGGTCGCCGGTCGATGGGGAGGTGCCGATCACGCGGATCTGCCCGGGTTCGAGCCGGATGACCTGGCCGCCGCCGCTGGTCGTGCCGCCGGAACCGGCGACGATGCGGAAGGACATCGAGCGGTTGTCGTTCTCGCCGCCGCCGATGACGACGTCGCCGATGTCGATGGTGGCGTTGTTGACCGGGTCGAGCGCGCCGGCGAGGCCCACCGGCCGGCCGGCCAGCGGGTCGGCGTACTGGCGCTCGGTGGACAGGAAGTTATTGTTCGTCGAGCGGAAGATGAAACGGAAGGGCGAGCTGATGCCGCTCGTCACCATCGCGAGGCCTTCGAATTCGAGCGGGACGTCGTACGGATTATGGACGACGATGATGGGGTCGACCGTCATGCCGAGCTTGTCGGACTGGCGGACGCCGGAGTAGATGGTCGAGAAGCGCAGGATGGTCGGCGCGAGGATCGGGCTGGTCGGCCAGGTGCGCGTGGTCTTGACCTGCGGGGTGTCGTAGCCGGAGTCGGTTAATCTGGTCGGGAAGCTGAGTCCCGCGGCGTTGCGGTTCTTGGGGTCGGAGCTGCCGGTGTAGGAGTAGTTGAAGGGGACATGGTGGAGGCGCTCGGTCTGGAAGGTCGGGCCCGAGATGCTGTCGGCGAGGTTGTTCCGGTGGAAGTAGTTGTTCGCAGGACCGCCGCCGGCGAAGAAGTTGTCCAGCACCGGATTGACGGGGGAGTTGTAGGCGTCCCCTGCGGCCGGTCCGGCCCGGCGGACCGGCAGGCCCCGGTTGCCGGTGGCGTAGGTCAGCGGCTCGAGCCCGCGGACGATGAAGGTGCTGGCGTCCGCCGGCGCCCCTTGGCCGCGGAGCGCGGAGGAGTCCGCGGCGGCCGCGGCTTCGATCTCGCGCTTATACATGCGGTAGAAGTTGCGATACAGGTCCCAGGTCGGTCCGCGGACGATGCGCCCGGTCCAGTTGTCAGGATGCGTGGAGGGGTCGCCCGAGGGGTAGGCGATGTCCGACCAGGGGAGCGCGTCGTTCTTCAGCGCGGAGCGTTCGTTGCTGGCGGCGGTCAGCGCGACGAGGTTGGCCCCGAGGCGGTCGTTGTTGAAGAACTGGGATGCCAGCGGCACTTCGTAGGCGAAGCCGAGGCGCTCAGGGGTCTCGCCGCCGTTGCGGTTCTTGATGAGGTTGACGGTCGTGCCGATGGAAGAGAGCGATCTCAGGTAGCGCGGCGCCCATTCGGAGGAACGCGGCGAGGCCTTGAGCAGTTCCTGCGGCGATCCGAGCTTGTCGACGAGGTTGGGGCGGTTGTAGTCGAGGTCCGTCGCCATGCCGGGGTTGAAGTCCGAATTCGGGGCGTCATGGAAGAGCGACTGGCGGCGGTCGGAGATCGTCGGGTTCGCGGCGGCGTCCTTCTGGCCGGGGAACACCTCCAGCGTGCGGAAGACCGAGTAGGGCAGTTCGAAGGCGGTGGAGAGGTCCGTCTTCAACCCGCCGTTCAAGGCGTCGGAGAGCACGGAGTAGGACAGCGGGGTGATCTCGTGCCAGAGCAGCCGGGTCGCCGTGGCCATGCTTTCGCCGGCCGCGAAGCCGCCACCTTGGCGGGCGGCCCAGAGCGCGAGGTCGCCCCGGGTCTGGGTCTTCGGCAGTTGGAGGAGGTTCGCGCTGCCGGCGGTCAGCGCGTCGCTGTTGCGCCAGTTCTGGTAGTTCGCGCCGAAACCGCCGGGCAGCAGGGCCGCCGCGGCCGCGTTGATCGAAGGCGTGACGGACTCGATGGCGCTGCGCTGCGCGGCCGAACCGGCGAAACCTTTGTCCCAATCGGTCACCGTCGCGGCGGGGAAGGGCGCGTTGGCGTCGGGGAGGTTGACCTTCGCCTTGATGCCTTCGTCGCCGATCCAGTAGGCGTAGCGGCCACGGGCGCCGAGCGAACCGCTCGTCATCGTCGGTCCGGGCATCGGCATCGACGGGAGGTCGACCGCGCCGTAATATTCCTGGAGGAAGGGCGTCGTGGCCGTCGGCGGCCACTGCACGCTGCCGGCGACCTGTCCGTTCACGCCGGCGGGCGAGCCGCCGACCAGGCGCACGAAGTTAGGCGTCGTCACCGGGTTCTGGGCGACGAGGCCGAGTCGGTTGATGAGGATCTGGCCTTCGCTGCTGGCGCCCCCGGCGACCTTGCCGGTCGAGGCGTCGAAGTAGGTGCGGTTGGCGAGATAGTAGTTCAGGAAATTGGCGTCCGCGAGTTCGGGGTTGGCGCCGTCGACGGCGGTGGGCGAAGTCAGCCAGCCGAGGAAGAGGCGCGTGTCGTGCGGGTCGGCGACGTTCCAGTCGCGCGGCTTCGAGGAGTCGACGCCGCCGGTGGCCCAGATGCCCGTCCAGTAACGACGCTGGTGGTGGACGTTGGCCGGCTTGTTCGGATTGACCAGCGCGCCGGTCGGCACCGAGGTGGGCGGCGGCGAGGCGACGTCGGGCGAGAAGAGGTCGGCGCGCATCGACACGCGCTGGTCGGGGCCGGCCGTGACCTGCAGCTGGGCCACCGCGATGCGGGCCGAGGCGAGCGCGTTGAACCGCGCGCGCAGGTAGCCGGCGTTGCTTTGCGCCAAGCGGCTTTCGACCTGCAGGAAAGAGGCGAGGACGATCACCATCATCACCATCGCCGCCATGATGGTCAGCGAGAGCACGAGCGAGAAACCTGAGCGTTTAAGTCTCATAGGAAAAGTGGGGTAAAATCACAGTAAACCCACCTACGGCTAAGTCAAAGGATTGGTTTTACACATTGGTTCCAAATAATCATAAACAATCATTTAAAATCATAAAATTGGCTTTTTTTGCCACTTTTTGTGTTTAAAAGAGGGGGCTTGCGACCTCTAGGGGTTTCCCGACTCTTGAGGGCGTGCAAACTCTCATCCAAGGAGCGGGCGCTTTCATCTGGCCGCTCGGCTTTTGTTCCTTCCTCGCGCTTTTCCTGATCATCGAACGGGCCCTCGCCCTGCGGGTCTCCAAGGTCGCGCCGGAGTCCCTGGTCAAGTCGGTCCTCACCGGCCAGCCGGAGCTGGTCGTCGCCGCCGACGGCGAGTCCGTCGCCGGTCGTCTCGTCCAGCGCTGGAAGGACGGCGCTTCCGGCGAGGTGCTCAAGGCCTGGGCGCGCCATGAGCTGATCCGGCTCCAGCGCGGCCTGCATCTCCTGGACAGCATCGTCGCCGGCGCGCCGTTGCTCGGCCTGCTCGGCACGGTCGCCGGCCTCGCCGCGCTCTTCCCCGAGCAGGGTCTGCCGGACACGGTCACGCTCACGCGCGGCGTCGGCCTGGCGCTCAGCACGACGATGATCGGCCTCTGCGTCGCGATCCCTTCGCTGCTCGCCACGAACTGGCTCGCGCGTCGCCTCGAGATCCTTTCCTCGCGTCTGGACGTCCTCGTCGAGGCGCTCGAAGCCCGCCGCCGATGAGCCTCGTCGTCGCCCGCCGGCGCCGCGCCGACATCAACGTCGTGCCGCTCATCGACGTGATGGTGGTGCTCGTCTTCTTCCTGCTCCTCAGCGGACGTTTCGAACAGACGCGCGCGCTCGCCATCGTGCCGCCCACGGCCTCGGCGGGCACGGCGGGCGCCGAAGCCTCCTCGCTGGTCGTCGGCGTCGACCGCGACGGCAAGCTTTACCTCGAAGGCCGACCCATCGCCGCCGACGCGCTCGCGAAGGCCCTCGTCGACCATGCGCTGAAGTCGCCCGGCACCGAGGTCATCATCGTCGCCGACGAACGCTCGCTCACCGGCGCCGCGGTCGGCGCCCTCGACGCCGCCGCCAAGGCCGGCCTGAAGCCGCGCCTCCAGACCCGCCGGCCGCGTTGATCGGGAATGCGAGGACTCGAGGGCTCGAGGACACGAGGACACGAGGGCAGACGAGATGGCTTCTATTCTTGATCGCTTCGTCTGCTCGAGCCCTTGCGTTCACGGATACCTCCTTCATCTTACCTGCCGCTGACCCTGTATCGTCCTCGAGTCCTCCGGCCCTCCGTTCCTCGAGTCCTCCATCGTCCATCCTCCATCTCCGTTCGCTTCCTCCCATGTCGACCCGTCTCCCCGAAGTCCTCCGCCTGCTCGAAGACTACACGCAGGCCCACGGCACGTCCGGCCACGAGGACGCGGTCCGCGCGATCTTCGTGCGCGAGCTCCGCGGCCGCACGTTCGGCGCCGACGGGCTCGGCGGCGTGCTCGCTTCGCCCGCTTCGCCGAAGGGCGGACCGCGCGTGGTGCTCACGGCGCACATGGATGAGATCGGTTTCCTGGTGCAGGCGGTGACGCACGACGGCTTCCTGCGCGTCGTGCCGGTCGGCGGCTGGCCCGACGGCGTGCTCGCCTCGCAGCGCCTGCGCGTCTGGTCGCGCTCCGGGCGCAAGGAATTCATCGGCGTCGTCGCCGCGCTCCCGCCGCATCAGGGCGGCGCCCAGGCCTCTTCGGCCGACAAGGTGCTCGTCGACATCGGCGCCCGCTCGGCCGCCGCCGTCGCGCGCCTCGGCGTCCGCGCCGGCGATCCGGTCGTGCCCGAAGGTCCGTTCACGGCGCTCGCCGAGCCGGGCCTCTACGTCGCCAAGGCCTTCGACAACCGCGTCGGCATGGCCGCGCTCACGCTCGCCACGCACGCGCTCGACGCGGCTCCGCCCGCGGCCGACCTGCTCGCGGTCGCGACCGTCCAGGAAGAGGTCGGTTGCCGCGGCGCGGTCGTCGCCGCCCGGCTCGCCAAGCCCGACGTGGTCATCGTCCTCGAAGGCCCGCCCGCCGACGACCTTCCCGGTCTCGCGCCTTACGGCGAACAGCAGGGCGCCCTCGGCGCCGGCGTGCAGGTGCGCGCCTACGATCCGACGGCGATCATGAACCCTCGCCTCGTCGACCTGACCCTGCAGGTCGCGGCCGAGCAGGGCATCCCTTGCCAGCTCGCGGTGCGCCGCACGGGCGGCACCGACGCGCGATCCTTCCAGGCCCATGAGCTGGGCCTGCCGGTCATCGTGCTCGGCGTCCCCGCGCGTTACATCCACACGCACAACTCGGTCATCGACGTCGCCGACCTGCAGGCCTGCGTCGACCTCGCGGTCGCGCTCGTCCGCCGTCTCGACGCGCCGACGGTCAAGGCCCTCACGCAGTACCTGTGAGCGCGGAGGGTTGCCGGCTCAAGGTGAAGGCCGTCCCGGGCGCGTCGCGCACGGAGATCGTCGGCCGGCTGGGCGAAGCCTTGAAGGTCCGCGTCGCCGCGCCGCCCGAAGGGGGCCAGGCCAACCGCGCGATCCTCGCCTTGCTCGCGGAGCGGCTCGGCCTGCCCGCCGCCGGCGTGACCTTGGTCTCGGGGGCCGCTTCGCCCGCCAAGGTCGTCGCGCTCCGGGGCGTCTCGGCCGAGCAGGCCTGGGCGCGTCTTCTCGGCTGAAATCGCACAATCCGCTTGAGAGGGGAGGGGCCTCCGCCGACAGTAGGCCCATGTGCGCGGACAAGAAACCCGCCTCGGCTTCCGGCAAGGAAGGCTTCGAGGCCGAACTCAAGCAGCTCGAGCAGCTCGTCGAGTCCCTCGAGTCCGGCGACGTGTCCCTCGACGCCCTCGTCGCGAAGTATGAGGAAGGCATGCGCCTCCTGAAGTCCTGCCAGAAGTCGCTCGAGGCCGCCGAACTGCGCATCGAGCAGCTGGGCAGGCGCGACGAAGATCCGCAGGGCTGATGTCGCTCCTCGCGTCCATCCGCGGCCCGGCCGACGTCAAGGCCCTCGCGCCCGAGCAGCTCCCGCTCCTCGCGCAGGAGATCCGCGAGCGCCTCGTGACCGTCACCGCCAAGAACGGCGGCCACGTCGGCCCCAACCTCGGGGTGGTCGAGCTCTCGATCGCCCTGCACCGCGTCTTCGGCACCCCGCAGGACAAGTTCGTCTTCGACGTGGCCCACCAGGGCTACGTGCACAAGCTCCTCACCGGCCGCAACGGCGCCGACTTCGACGGCATCCGCACGACCGGCGGCCTGAGCGGCTTCCTCAACCGCGAGGAGAGCCTGCACGACGTCTTCGGCGCCGGGCACGCCGGCACGGCGCTCTCCGCCGCCGTCGGCCTCGCCAACGCGCGCGACCGCCTCGGCGAGGCCTCGCACGTCGTCGCCCTGATCGGCGACGCGGCCCTCACCTGCGGCGTCACGATGGAGGCGCTCAACAACGCCGCGAAGTCGACCAAGCGCCTGGTCATCGTCCTCAACGACAACGAGTGGTCCATCGACCGCAACGTCGGCGCGGTCGCCGACATCCTGAGCCGCCTCATCGTCACGCGGCCTTACAACAACTCGCAGCAGGGCCTGAAGCGCTTCCTCGGCAAGACCCGCGCCGGCACCAAGTTCCTCGACTTCGGCCGCAGCTTCAAACGCCACGTGAAGAACTGGTTCACGCACAGTTCCTCGCTCTTCGAGCAGTATGGCGTGCGTTACGTCGGACCGATCGACGGCCACGATCTCGGCGCCCTCGAGCGCTACCTCAATTTCTGCAAGGACTCCCAAGGCCCGATCCTCCTCCACGTCCGCACCGAGAAAGGCCGCGGCCTCGGCGCCGCGCTCAATAACCCGGAGAAGTTCCACGGCACGGGCGCCTTCGACCCGGAGACCGGCGACTCGCTCGCTTCCGGCGCCCCCGGCGCGCCCAGGGCCTGGCAGGACGTCTTCGGCGCGCTCCTCGTCCGCGAGGCCAAGGCCGACACCCGCGTGGTCGGCATCACCGCCGCGATGCCTTCGGGCACGGGCCTCAACCAGCTCAAGAAGGAGCTGCCCGCGCAGTATCATGACGTCGGCATCGCCGAGGAGCACGCCGCGCTCTTCGCCGCCGGCATCGCCGCGCGCGACCTCCGTCCGGTCTGCGCGATCTATTCCACCTTCATGCAGCGGGCCTACGACATGGTCATCCATGACGTGTGCCTGCAGCGCCTGCCGGTGACCTTCTGCATGGACCGCGCGGGCGTCTCGCCCAGCGACGGCCCGACGCACCACGGCCTCTTCGACATCGCCTACCTGCGCTGCGTCCCGAACGTCACGCTGATGCAGCCGAAGGACGAGGATGAGTTCGCCGACATGCTGCACACCGCGCTGAAGTCCGGCGCGCCGATGTTCATCCGCTACCCGCGCGGCGCCGCCGCCGGCAAGGCGGTCAAGGCGCAGCCGGCGATCCTTCCCCTGGGCAAGGCGGAAGTCCTGCGCGCCGGCGCCGACGTCCAGCTCTGGGCCCTCGGCACCATGGTGCCCGAGGCCGAGGCGCTCGCCGCAAAGCTTTCCGCCGCGACCGGCCTTTCCGTCGGCGTGGTCAACGCGCGCTTCGCCAAGCCGATCGACGCCGCCTTGCTCGTCGAGCAGGCCAAGGCCGCGAAGCTCATCGTCACGCTTGAGGACGGGGCCGTCACCGGCGGCTTCGGCACGGGCGCGCTCGAGACGCTCGCCGAACACGGCGTGCGCACGCCGGTGCTCCGCCTCGGCTGGCCCGACCGTTTCGTCGGTCACGCCACCGACGTGAAGACGCTCCGCGCCGCCCACGGACTCTCGCCCGACCAGATGCTCGCGGCGATCAAGGAGAAGGTGGGTTGAGATTAGGGCTAGGGCTTGGGTTAGGGCTGGTTTTAGATCAGAGGGCTGAATCGATGACAGAGGACAGATGGCAGAAAGTCCGGAACCTGCACCAGAACCTGGAACCCCGGATCAGATACCCGATGGCTGAGACCTGGGATCTGAAAGTGTTTCTGCCCCAGCTAACCAGCCGGTTTCCGGTCTCCCTTTGAGTTTATCTTGTTTGCTCCCGCCACCCGCTGCCTGCGGCCGCCACCTGCCACCCGAGAACGAAATCTTCTAGGGCAGCGCTCGTTGCTGCCCCTGCCACTATTACCCAGCCCTATCCCTGGCCCTAGCTCTAGCCCTCCCTCGCTCCCTCACTTCTTCTCTTCCATCCGCTTCCTCATCTCCTCGGCCCGTGCGGTCGCTGCTTCGGCGTGTCGGACGGCCTCGGTGAGCCGGAGGACGAGGAGTTTCTCGCGTTCCTGCATTTCGGCGAGGCGCGCGTCGCGGGCCTTCACGGCGTCTTCCCAGCCGCGCAGGGCCGCCTGCCAGTCCTTGGTGCGGGCGACGAACTCGGCCGTCTGTTTCTTGTTCTCCGCCTCGGCATCGGCGCGCTGGGCGCGCGTGCGGTCGAGCTGCGTGCGTAGTTCGGCGAGATCCTGGCGGAGGCCTTCGCTCTCGGCGCGGGCCTGGGCGAGGTCGGCCGTCAGCTTCGCGCGCGTCGCGCCTTCGGCGGCGTAATCCGCGCGCAGGCCGAGGTCGCGCCGCCATTGCCAGCCGGCGACGGCGACGAGCAGGCCGATCAGGACGAACTGGACGGCGCGCAGGCTCATCGGCTTTCGACGGGCTCGGCGGCGAAGCGCACTTCGGTGATGCCGGCTTCGCCCACGGCCTCGAGGGCGCGGGTCATGGCGGCGAACGGCGTGCGGGCGTCGCCCTGCACGAGCGCGGGACGTCCCGGCGCGGCGGCGGCGCGGCGGCGCAGTTCGGCGACGAGTTCGTTGCGGCCCAGCGCGCGGCCGTCCAGCGAGAGGGTGCCGGCGGCGTCGACGGCGACGACGAGGTTGCGTTC
The DNA here is from genome assembly GCA_030834165.1 of Verrucomicrobiota bacterium. Lineage (GTDB taxonomy): Bacteria > Verrucomicrobiota > Verrucomicrobiia > Opitutales > UBA953 > UBA953. Next base: position 11,671 of record JAURFU010000022.1, on the reverse strand, counting down.
CGCCGAGGCCGTGGCCGCGCCGGAGGTCGGCAGGCGCACGGGCGCGAGCGCCTGGCTCTGCGTCAGGCCGAGCGTGGCCAGGATGAACGTGGCCAGCAGGAAGAACATGATGTCGATGAGCGGCACGATCTCGATGCGCGCCCCCGTCTCTCCTTCCTTCGGCCGGCGGAGTCGGACGGCCATCTCAGCGACGGCGCCCGGCTTCCTCGGGCGCGGGTTGGAATTCGCTCACCGGCTGGCCGGCGGCCGCGGCGCTTTTCAGCGCGATCTCGGCCTGGTTGATGGCCTGCTCGAGGTCATGGCGCAGGGACTGCGCGCGGCGGTGGAAGAAGTTGTGCGGGACGAGGCAGAAGATCGCGATGCCCAGGCCGGCGGCGGTCGCGATGAGGGCTTCGCCGACGCCGCCGCTGACCTTGGCGACCGCGAGCTGCTCGGAGCCGATGAACTGGAAGCTGCCCATGATGCCGACGACGGTGCCGAGCAGGCCGAGCAAAGGCGCCAGGGTGACGATCGTGCTCAGCAGCCATTGGCGGGCGCCGGCGTCTTCGAGCGTCTCCTCCGCGCGCAGCTGCATCGCGGTCACCGGCTCGGTGCGGCCGTTGGCGAGACCCGAGCGCAGCGCGATGAGGAACGGGGAGGTCGCGCCTTGCGTGCGCTGCCAGGCGGGGCCGTATTGGCCGAGGCGGACCTCCCAGAGGGCTTCGGCGAAGGCCTTGTCGGCGCGCAGGCGGCTGACGTTGCGCCAGTAGAGCAGGCGCTCGGCGACGGTCGCGAGGGCGACGATCAGGCAGACGAGGATCGGCCACATGATCGGACCTCCCTTGAGGAAGGTCTCTACGAGGACGTTGGCGAGGGGCATGGTCACTGGAGTTGGAAGTGGATGGAGATCTCGAAGAGGCGGACGTCGCCGGCGGGGAATTCCCAGCGGCGCAGGATGGTCTCGGTCGCCGCTTCATCGAGGCGATGGCAGCCCGAGGAGTCGACCGCGCGGGCGCGGCGCACGGCGCCGTTCTCGCCGACTTCGAATTCGACGCGGACGACGCCGCTTTCGCGCCGTCGAAGGCATTCGTACGGATACTCGGGCCACGGTTGGCGTCCGGCCATCTCGTTGGCGTCGAGCACCACGGGGCCGGCGGTCACTCCGCCCCGCGCCGGGCCGGTCGCGCCGGTCTTGCCGGCGTCCGTGGCGGCCGGCGTCACGGGAGTGCGGCGCACGCTCGCCACGGGGACCTGCGGCAGGGCCGGGAGGTTCACGTCCGGCAGCGAGCTGATCGGCGCGAGCGGCGCCGGCGCCAACGCGGCGTCCGGGGCGACCGCGGCCTGGTCGGCGTTGGCCGAAGGCGCGGTGCGCAGTTTCGTCGGATCGAGCTTCACCAACGCCGGCTTGGGCTTGGCGGCAGGAAACGTCGCTGGTTCGAGCCGAGGGGGCGTCCGCGTCACTCCGCTGACCGAGACCCCCAAGGCCACGACGGCGATCGCCACCACGACGAAGTCGAGGAGGCGTTCGGAGTCAGGCTGGACGGGCGCGGGGCGCATGCGCGGGGAAGGGGGGAAGATGCGAGCGGCGTCGTGGGGAGGCAAGCCGTGTCCGGCTTCAGAAGGCGACTTCGCCGCCGAAGAACACGGTGCGCGGGGCGTTGGCGCGCGGTCCCAGCGGGGCGCGGCTGATGATGGCCCGCTTATCGAGGAGGTTCTGGACGCCGCCGACGAGTTTGAAGGCCTTCGTCAGCTGATAGCGCACGTTGAGGTCCAAGGTGAGCAGTCCGTCGACCTTGCCGTCGATCGCGGACGGGTTGGCCAGCGCGCCGGAACCATCGACGAGGCGAGGGTTGCCGTTGTAACCGGTGCCCCAGGTCGCGGAGTAGTAGCTGAGGTCGAGCGAGCCGCCCCACGGTCCGGTCTCGAAGCCGAGGCCGGCGGAGAGCTTCCATTCCGGGATATAAGGGATCTCGTTGCCGTTGCTCGCGCCGGCGAAGATGCCCGCCGAATTGCCGAGACGGCTGCCCTCGATGTCGCTGAAGCGCGCGTGCGTCCACGTCACGCCGGCGTAGGCCGGGAGCGCGAAGCCGCGGCCCTGGGCGCCGGCGAGGTCGTGCCGGACCAGTGCTTCGAGTCCGTAGGAAGTCGCGCCGCCGCCGTTGGTCACGGGCATGAGGCCGCCGCCGGCGACGCCGACCACGGGAGCGATGAGGTTGCGGAAATCCGTGTGGAAGGCCGTGAGCTCCCAGCTGGTCGCGCGTTCGCGGTGACGCAGGCCGAGTTCCTTGCCGAGGCTTTCTTCGGAGCGCGTACCCGCCGCGTAGCCGGAGGGGTTCGCCGCCGAGCCGCCGCGGTAGACGCCTCCGAAGAGGGTGTTCTGCGCGTCGAGTTCGTAGGTGAAGCCGAGGCCGCCCATGACCATCTCGCTGTCGACCGGCGCGTAGGCGCCGCCGGAGGTGGTGTTGGCCATGTCGAGGTATTCGTAGCGGATGCCGGGACGCAGCGTGAGCGCGCCGAGCTTGATCGCGTCTTCGGCGAAGAAGGCCGTGGCGGTGGTCTCCTGGAAGCCGGCGGACGTCACCGCGCCCTTGGTGCCGGCGCCGATCACGCCGTCGTCGACGACGTAGGTGGTGCGCTGGTTCGTGCCGCCGGCGGTGTCGCGGTGGACGCGCAGGCCGGTGACGAGCTCATGCTTGGCTTCGCCGGTCGCGAACTGCTTGCGCACCGAACCCTGCCAGCCGAAGGCCTCGTGGTTGCGCACGGCGTCGTTCGTGTAGAAAGAGCCGTCGTTGCCGGCGACGAGGTCGCCGCGCAGGATCGCGAGGGAAGGGGCGTGCACGAGGGCTTCGGCGACGTTGGTCCGGAGCGTCGCGCCGGTCGTGGTCGTCAGGCCGTCGAGCTTATCCCAGTTGCGGTCGAACTGGTTGTAGTAGGCCGCGCTCTCGAGGCGCAGGGACTTGTCCGGTTCGGCGATCCACTTCACGTAGGTGCGCCAGTGCTCGGCCACATGGTGGTCGAAGCGGCTCGAACCGTAGCGGCGGTCGGGGTTGGCGCGCAGGTCGGCCTCGCTGAGTCCGGCGTAGGATTCGTCGGCCTCGAAGCCGGTCTGGCCGACCTTGAGTTCGAGACGTTGGCGGAGCGGGCCTTTGGGCTCCCAGGCCAGCTTGACCATGGGTTCGGTGAGCGTGAAGCCGCTTCGGCGGCCGATGCCGTCGATCGAGCGGTAACCGTCGCTGAGCTGGGTGTGCAGTTCGACGAGCGCGCCGACCTTGCCGGCTTCGGTCATCGTCGTGCCGCCGAGCCAGGTCTGGTTGAAGAAGTTGCCGTAGCTGCCCGCGGTCAGGCGGGAGAAGAACTGCTGCCCGCCCGTCGGGATCGGGGTGGAGAGGAAGTTGATGACGCCGCCCGTGGTGTGCGGGCCGTACATCACCTGGCTGGAACCTTTGAGGAATTCGATGCCCGCCATACGGCCGGACTTCGGGGAGTAGTAGGCGTTGGGAGAAGAGTAGGGAGACGGTGCGGTGAGGATGCCGTCCTCCATCAGCGTGACCTTCGCGCTGCGGGTGCCGTCGACGCCGCGGATCGAGATGTTGGGGAAGTTGCCGAAGCCGTCTTCGTCGCGCACGAACACGCCCGGGGTGTTGGCGGCGATCTGCTTGAGGTTGGTGTAGCCCTTGGCGCGGAACTCCTCGCCTTCGATGACGGCGGCCGAGCCCGGCAGGATGAACGCGTCGGGCGCGATGCCCGTCACCCTCAGGGGGGGCAGCTCGCTGGGCTTGATCGTCGGCGCGGCGTTCTGGGCCAAGGTCACTTGGCTGGCGGCGAGCAGGAAGAGAAGGTGGGCACGCATAGAATTGGTTGAGGTCGCCAAAGTTGAGATTCAGTCTCAACAGTCAAACATGAAAATGAGTCTCAATCTCATCTCAATCGCATCCGGCGGATGTAAGGGTTGAGTTATTTAGGAAATAAGAGGATTTTAACCGACCCCCGATGCCCCTTTTAATCGTCATTCCTGTTCGCAATGAGGAGCGCCGGCTGGGTCCCGGCTTGGCTCGGCTGGCCGAAAGCCTGCAGGCCCACCACTGTTCGGATGCGATGATCGTGGTCTCGGATAACGGGTCGACGGATTGGACGCGGGCGGTGGCCATCGAGGCCGCAGCGCAGAATCCCTACCGCGTCGTCTACCATCGGGCGACCGACCGGGCGGACAAGGGCGAGGCGATCTTCTCCGCCTGGGAGTCCGCTCCGGAGGGCTACGACGTGCTCGCCTATTGCGACGCCGACATGGCGACCGACCCCGAAGCGCTGGTGCGCGGCTATCGGCTGATCTCCGAGGGCCAGGCCGACCTCGTCGCCGGCTCCCGATGGCATGGCGAGTCGCAGGTCATCGGCCGTTCGTGGAAGCGTTCGCTCATCTCCGCGATGCTTTCCTTGTTCTGGCGGATACTGCCCGGCGCGCGCCTGTCCGATCCCGGCTGCGGGCTCAAGCTGGTGCGTCGCTCGACCTTCGCGAAGTTACAGATGCCTGCCGACGCGCGCGGTTTTTCCTTCGGCGCGGAAGCGCTCGTCCGTCTCGCCCGCGCCGGCGCCAAGCTCGTCGAGATCCCCGTCAAGTGGACCGACGACGACGCCGGCCGCATCCGCCTCGGCAAAGCCGCCGGAGATTATGCGCGGGCGTGGGGGAGGCTGGTTTGGAAGAATTGAGGACTGAGTTGAGCGCTGAATGGATGACTGAATCGATGACAGATGACAGATGCCAGACACCCGAACCTGTACCTGAAAACCCGGATCTGATACCCGATGGCCGAGACCTGGGACCCGAAAGTGTTTCAGCCCCCGGCCAACCATCTGGTCTCCGGTTTCCCTTTGAGTTATGCCTCTCTGTCTTGGGTAGGGTTGAGCGCCCTCGCTCAACCGCGGCTGACCAAGGGTGGTCAGCCCTACCATGAAAAAGGGCAGCACGCGGTACTGCCCCTGCCTTATTTACCTCCTGTCCTCGGGCCCTCCGGCCCTCGAGTCCTCCACGCTTTACCGCTGTCCCTTCCGCCGTTCCGGTCCTCTCGGCTTCTGGGCCTGGCGGTCGTCGTAGAGGCGGAAATCGACCTGGCGCTTGAAGCGGTCGACGCGGTCGACGGTCACGGTGATGACGCCGCCCGGCATGAACTTCCGGCCCGTGCGGCCGCCGACAAGCATGTTGCCGCGGTCGTTGAGGCGGTAGTGGTCGTCGGTGAGCGTCGACATGTGCACGAGTCCGTAGGCCTGCGAGGCGTTGAGCTCGACCATGAGGCCGTGCGGCTTCACGTCGGTGATCGTGGCCTCGAACGGCCGCTTGTCCGGGCGGGCGGCCTCGCGTTCGAAGAGCTCGAGCAGCTTGATCTTCACCGAGTCGCGCTCGGCCTCGGAGCTGTTGCGTTCGGTGATCGAGATGTGCTCGCAGGAGCGCGTCAGCTCGCCGAGGCCCGGCGAGCGGGGCGGGTCCTTGGGGGCCGAGCGTACGCCGTGCTTGGCGATGTAGGCGTCGAAGATGCGGTGCTCCAGCAGGTCGGAGTAACGGCGGATCGGCGACGTGAAGTGCGAGTAGTGGCGCTTCGCCAGGCCGAAGTGGCCGTCAGGGGAGGGGCGGTAGCAGGCCTGCTTGAGCGAGCGCAGGAGCTGGATGCGGATCGCATAGCCGTCCTCGCGGTCCTTGAGGCTGGCGAGCAGCTTGACCATCTCGGAGCGGTGGGTCAGGTCGCCGACCTTGAAGCCGTTGCCGGCGAGCTCCTCGCGGAGGGCGGCGAGCTTCTCCGGGTCGGGGTCGTCGTGGACGCGGTTGACGTGCGGGACCGAGCCCTTGTCGAGGGCCGTGGCGACGGACTCGTTGGCGAGCAGCATGAACTCCTCGATGAGCTGGTGGGATTCGTCGTGCTGCACGACCTCGGTGCGGTCGGCCCAGCCGTCCTTGTCGCAGTAGATCTTGATCTCCTTCATCTCCAGGTCGAGCGACCCGGCGCGGAAGCGTTCGGCACGGAGCACCTTGGCGATGTTCCAGAGGTCGTCGATCATGCCCTGGACGAGGTCCAGTTCGGCGTCGGTCAGTTCGGCGAGCGGGCGACCCGGCGAGCCGGTCTGGTGGGGCGGCGGCGCGGGCAGGGCGCGGAGCTCGTCCTTGGTGAGATGCCGCAGGAAGGCGTAGGCCTGCTTGTAGGTGAGGCGCTTGACGCTGCGGATGACCGAGTTGGCGAATTCGGTCCTCACCAGACGGGCGTCCGGCGTGAACTCGCAGATCACCGTCTTCACCAGGCGGTCCTCGGCCTCCACGAGCGAGCACAGGCCGCTCGAGAGCGCGTGCGGGAGCATCGGGATGACCGTGCCGACCAGGTAGGTGGAGTTGCCGCGTTCGCGCGCCTCGACGTCGAGGGGCGAGCCCGGCTTCACGTAATGCGAGACGTCGGCGATGTGGATGCCCACGCGGACGTTGCCGTCGGGCATGCGCTGCACGGACAGGGCGTCGTCGAAATCCTTCGCGTCGTCCGGGTCGATGGTGATCGTCGGGATCTGGCGGAAGTCTTCGCGGCCGGCGCAGTCGGCCTTGGACACCGTCTTGCCGAAGGCGTTGGCCTCGGCGGCGACCGCGGGCGGGAATTCCGGGCGGAGTCCGTAGCGGCGCAGGATGGCGAGGTATTCGGCCATCGGCGTGTGCGTCACGCCGAGGACTTCGGTCACCGTGCCCGTCGGGCTGAGGTTGCGGCGTTCCCACGCGTCGAGGCGCACGACGACCTTGTCGCCGGGCTTGGGCGCGGGCGTCAGGCCGGCGCGGGCGGGGTCGCGCACGATGATCTCGCGCGAGACGCGGGGGTCGTCGGGCACGACGAACCACTGCAGCCGGTTGTTGCCGAGCGTGCCCGTGAGCTGGCTGAGCGCGCGTCTGACGACGCGGACGACGGTGCCCGTGCCCCAGTCGTCGCCGTTGCGGTCGCGGCGGTTGGCGTTGAGCTTCACCAGCACGCGGTCGCCGTGGAGGGCGACGTGCGTGTCGTCGGCGTCGACGTGGAGCTGCTCGCGCGGCGGCGAGCCGGGGACGGCGTCGAAGACCACGCGGGCGGAGCCGCTGGGGCGGAAGAGGATCGTGCCCTCGAGGAGCTCGGCCTCGGGCCGGCGGAAGCCGCCGTGGCCCGCCGACGGCAGGGCGAGGAGGTGGCCTTTGACGGTCACGACGGCCCCGGCCTTGATGAGGCGGGGGATCGTCTTGCTGAGGCGGCGGAGGTCTTCGCGCGTGCCGCCGAGGGCCTGCACGATGGCTTCGAGGCGCATCGGCTTGTAGCCGGGCCGGGCGAGGAACTTGAGCAGGACTTCTTCGGCGCTCATGCGCTTTCGTGCGAGCCTCCGAGCAGGCCGCCCAGGTAGGGCATGAGCTGCTTCTTGCGGCTGACGATGCCGGGCAGGTCGAAGATGTCCGGCGGACGTTTCTGCGGGTAGGTGATGGCCTGCACGACCTCGGCGTCGCCGCGGATGAGGAAGAGCGAGCTCTGGGTGTCGATGTCGGTCACGAGGAGGCAGGAGAAGTTCAGGCCGTTCTCCAGGCGGTATTTCTCGAGGGCCTCCAGGAGGCCGTCCTCGCACTTCCAGAAGTTCGTGAAGCCGAGCTCCTCGACCTGCGAGACGGAGAAGCGGCGTTCGCCTTCCTTGTACTGCTTGCAGTCGGCGCGGACGGCCGCGGCGGGGCTGAGGGTCGCGAGCACGGAGCCGGCGTTGAAGATCATGTCGGCCAGCTGGCGCGGGTCCGCGTCGGCGACGCGGGCGAGCCACTGCAGCAGGTCCGCGTCGAGCGGCGTGGTGGTCGGGCTCTGCAGGAGGAGCGTGTCGGAGATGATGCCGCACATCATCAGGCCGGCGACCTGCGGCGTCGGCGTCAGGCCGGCCGTGCGGAACATGTCGGCGACGATCGAGCAGGTCGAACCGAGCGGCCGGTTGATGAAGAGGATGGGCTGGTGCGTCGGCGCGTTGCCGAGGCGGTGGTGGTCGACGACCTCGGCGATCTCGACCTCGGCGGCGCCGTCGACGGCCTGGGACAGTTCGTTGTGGTCGACGAGCACGAGCTTGGCGCGCGGCGGGTTGATGATGTCGGACTTGGTGAAGACGCCGAGCAGGCGGCCGTCCTCGTCGACGACGTGGCAGATCAGGGCCGGGTTCTGGACGATGCGGCGGCGGGCCACGGAGAGCTTCTCCTGCGGCTTGAAGGTGAAGGCGTCGCGCTGGACGAGGCCGCCCACGAGGGTGGAAGCGCGCACGGCCCACGCGGTGGTGGCGCTGTCGGTGTCGGCGTAGGCGACGGAGACCTTCGCGGCCTTGGCGCGTTCGAGGACGTCCGCCCGCATCCGGTGGCCGCCGGTGACGATGATGATGCGCACGCCCATCTCGATGGCGCGCAGGTGGACGTCGGCGCGGTCGCCCACGACGATGACGCTCTTGTTCGTCGGGATGCCTTCGACGGTCGCCGACTTGCCGAAGGAGTCGAGCTCCATGGCGGCGACGCGCACGTAGAGCTCCTCGACGCTCGCGGCGTCGTAGGCCACGACCTCGGTGCCGCCGATGGAGCGGATGATGGCGTTGATCGAGCTGGTGACCTTGCGCATCGAGGTCGCCCGCTTGGGCTTGGGGATGAAGTAGTCGCCGAGGCTGAAGATGGAGACGTAGCCTTCGAGCCGCCCGTCCTTGCCGACGACCGGGAGGGCGCGCACGTCATGCAGGTCGAGCAGCTCGAGCGCGCGGGCGCACGTGTCGTCGACGCTCACCTTGAACGGGTCGCGGTGCATGATGTCCTCGATGCGGGGGATGACGTCGCCCACGAATTCGGGGAGCGCGGCGCCGAAGCGGCCCAGGATCGCGTCGATGCGCGCGTTGGAATTGCCGCAGCGGGCGGGCTTGAAGCCGGTCTGGCCGGAGGCCTCCTTGAAGGCGGCGTAGGCGAGGGCGGAGCAGATGGCGTCGGCGTCCGGGTTCTTGTGGCCGATGATGTACGTCGGTTGGGCGGAGCGGGCGAGGGGCAGGGGAGGGGGGACGGACATGGCGGACGACGCTGAAAGGTGCCCAGCACACATAGGGGTGTCCGGCGTGGGAGGGAAGATTAATGGGGGTAATGAGCGAGAACGGCGTGATAGGGCTCGTGCTCGATATCGCTGCATCGTGGCAGGGGCAGCACCGCGTGCTGCCCTGGCGGAATTCGTTTCCAGGTGGCGGGTGGCAGGTGGCGGGCAGCAGACAAGATGAGCCCAAAGGGAAACCGGAGACCGGATGGTTGGCTGGGGGCAGAAACACTTTCAGGTCTCAGGTCTCGGCCGCCAGGTCCCTGGCACGGGTTTTCAGGTTCAGGCGCAGGTGCCGGGCATTCTGTCATCTGTCCTCTGTCATCGATTCAGCCCTCCCTCTTGCCTCCCTCTGTCTCTTCCTAACCGCCAACCGCTGGCACCACCCCCGCCTCCTTTCCTCCTGTCCTCTTTTCCTCCGGCCCTCTATCTTCCGCCCATGTCCTCCCTCTTTGCTCCTCTTCAGGTAGGCGCCCTCACGCTGCCGAACCGCGTCCTGATGGCCCCGCTCACCCGTTGCCGCGCCGAGGGCGCCAACGTCCCGACGGACCTGATGGCCGAATATTACGCCCAGCGCGCCGGCGCGGGCCTGATCATCGCCGAGGCGACCACCGTCTCGCCCCGTGGTCATGGCTATCCGAACACTCCGGGCATCTACACCGACGAGCAGGTCGCCGGCTGGAAGAAGGTCTCGTCCGCCGTGCACGCCAAAGGCGGCCGGATCTTCCTGCAGCTCTGGCACGTGGGTCGCATCTCGCATCCGGATTTCCAGCCCAACGGCGAGCTGCCCGTCGCCCCGTCGGCCATCAAGCCGAAGGGCCAGGTCTGGACGGGCAAGCAGATGGCGGACTACGTCACGCCCCGCGCCCTGCACATCGAAGAGATCCCCGGCATCGTCGGCGAATACGTCCGTGGCGCGCGTCTGGCCAAGGAAGCCGGCTTCGACGGCGTTGAGATCCACAACGCCAACGGCTACCTCCTCGACCAGTTCCTCCGCAGCGGCACCAACACCCGTGAAGACGGTTACGGCGGCCCCGTCTTCGCCCGCGCCCGCCTGACCCTCGAGGTCACCGCGGCCGTCGTCTCCATCTGGGGTTCGGACCGCGTGGGTATCCGCCTTTCGCCCGGCGGCGTGTTCAATGACATGGCCGACGCCCATCCGACCGAGACCTTCGGCTACGTCCTGCGCGAACTCTCCAAACTCGAGCTCGCCTATGCGCACGTGACCCGCGTCACCGCCCAGGACATCGCGCACGGGGCCAAGGACGGCGTCGGCCCGAAGGAACTGCGCAAGGACTTCAAGGGCGTGCTCATCACCGCCGGTGGCTTCGACCGCGCGCAGGCCGAGCAGGCCATCGCCGAAGGCTGGGCCGATGCGATCGCCTTCGGCGTGCCGTTCCTCGCCAATCCGGATCTGCCCCGTCGCCTGCAGGAAAACCTCGCGTTCAATACGCCGGACGAAGCCACCTTCTACGCCTCCGGCCCCAAGGGGTATACGGATTATCCGACCGCGGGTTGAAGCCCGCGGAGGGATAGGGCCAGAGCTAGGGCTGGGGCTAGTTGATTTAGGTAGGGGCAGCAACGCGTGCTGCCCTAGTTGTATCGTGCCCATGCTTCACTCAAAGGGAGACCGGAAACCGGATAGGATGCTGCGGCTTTGCCTTGGGTAGGGCGGTCATTGCCATGACCGCCGTTCGCATCGGTATCTTTATCGAACCGGGCAAGATCACCGATTGTTCCGATGACCGTCCGCCCACGGACGTGATGGCAATCACGTCCCTACCTGAAACCCCAGCCAATCCTCCGGTTTCCGGTCTCCCCTTGAGATTATAAAAACAAAAAAGGACAGCACATGGTGCTGTCCCTACCAATATTGCCTAGCCCTAGCCCTGCTCTCAGTGATGGCCGCCGGCCTGACGCTCGGCCTCTTCCTTCTTCTTGTCCCACTTGTGGTGGTTATCGGGAAGGGTGCCGCCGAGTTCGTAGAGCTTCGCCTTGTTGTTGACCATGGCTTCGCGCGAGAGGCCGGTCATCGAATACTGGCTCTGCAGCCAGATGGCTTCCTCCGGGCAGACTTCCTGGCAGAGGCCGCAGTAGATGCAGCGGAGCATGTTGATCTCGAATTCCTTCGGCGCCTTCTCGACGTGGGCGTTGGCGGAGTCTTCGGACATCTCGCCCGGCGTGATGCGGATGGCCTTGGGCGGGCAGACGAATTCGCAGAGCTGGCACGACACGCACTTCTCGCGGCCGTTGGGGTCCATCACGAGCGTGGGCACGCCGCGGTAGTTCTGCGGTATGGCCGGACGTTCGTCCGGATACTGGAGGGTGACCGGGGGCCGGACCATGTTGTCCCAGGTGACCTTGAGGCCCGCCAGGATCTGCGGGAGATAGGTGCGCTCAGCGAGGGTGAGCGGACGGCGTTCGACGACTTTGATGGCCATGGGGGTGGGTTATCCGCGGAAGGCGTACCAGGCGAAATACGCGAGGAGGTTGAGGACGGCGACGGGCAGGAGCACGCGCCAGCCGATGCGCATCACCTGGTCATACCGGAAGCGCGGGATGGTCCAGCGCACCCAGACGAAGAAGAACAGGAAGAAGCACAGCTTCAGGAAGAACGAGGCGACGCC
>JAURFU010000021.1 GCA_030834165.1 Verrucomicrobiota bacterium | reverse complement strand
GGTCGCGGCCCTGCTTGGCGGAACCACCGGCCGAGTCGCCTTCGACGATGTAGAGTTCGCAGACGGACGGATCGCTCTCGGAGCAGTCGGCCAGCTTGCCGGGGAGGCCGCCGGAGGACATGGCGGACTTGCGGACGGTCTCGCGGGCCTTGCGGGCGGCTTCGCGGGCGCGGGCGGCGTTGAGGCACTTGTCGACGATGCGACGGCCGGTCTTCGGATCGCGCTCGAGGTAGTACTTGAGCTGCTCGCCGACGACGGAGGTCACGATGCCTTCGACTTCCGGATTCGTCAGACGGGTCTTGTTCTGGGACTGGAACTTCGGGTCGGGGTGCTTGACCGAGATGACCGCCACGAGGCCTTCGCGCATGTCGTCGCCGTTGAGCTTGGCGTCCTTGTCCTTGATGAGGTTGTTGGACTTCGCGTAGTGGTTGATCACGCGGGTGAGCGCGGAACGGAAGCCGGAGAGGTGGGTGCCGCCTTCGGGCTGGTTGATGAGATTAGCGTAGCTGAAGACCATCTCGTCGTAGCGGTCGTTATACTGCAGGGCCACGTCGAGGGTCATGCGGCGCATGCCCGGCTTGGGCTTCTCGCCGTCGGCCATCACGCGCGGGTTGGCGAGATCGGTGAAATCGACCTCGGCGGAGATCAGGATCGGCTTCTCGAAGAGACGCTCTTCGTTGGCATTGAGGAAGGAGACGTATTCGGCGATGCCTTCCTTGAACTCGAACTTGTCGGCGCGGTTGGAGCGCTGGTCCTTCATCTCGACCGTGATGCCGGGGACGAGGAACGCCAGCTCGCGCATGCGGCGGACGAGCGTGTCGTATTTGAACTCCTGGGTGGCGACGAAGATCTCCGGGTCCGGATGGAAGGTGATCTTGGTGCCGGTGCGCTTCGTCTTGCCGATGACCTTGATGGGCTGCGTGACTTCGCCGCGGCAGAACTTCATCTGGTGCACCTCGCCTTCGCGGCTCACTTCGGCGACGAAGCTGTCGGAGAGGGCGTTGACGCACTTCGCACCGACGCCGTTCAGGCCGCCGGACACCTGGTAGGCGCCCTTGTCGAACTTGCCTCCGGCGTGCAGGTTGGTGAGCACGAGCTCAAGCGTCGGCACCTTTTCTTCCGGGTGCATCGCGACCGGGATGCCGCGACCGTCGTCCTCGACGGAAAGGGAGCCGTCCGCATGGATCTCGACCTTGATGCTCTTGCAATAGCCGGCGAGGGCTTCGTCGATCGAGTTGTCGACGATCTCATACACGCAGTGATGGAGACCCGTCTCGTTCGTATCGCCGATATACATACCGGGTCGCTCGCGCACGGCCTTGAGGCCCTTGAGGCGCTTGATGTCGGAAGCGCCGTAGCTTTCGTTGCCGGCGTGCTTGCCGCGGTTGGGGGTTTTCTCGGAATTTTCGCTCATGTCTAGGTGTGTAAATAAATGATGTTTCCCCGCCCGCAGGAGGGGTGTTTTGATGCTGTTTTTCACAGGGGTATCTGCAACAGGAAACACCCTGCCCGTGAATGTTTTTGGCCGACCAGAAATAACTACCAATCAACCCCTTACAAAAACTTATAGGGGGTGTAAGAATCCGTTGCTCACACGTTATCCACAGCCCTTTTCCGACCCCGTGACCCCACCCCCTCCGAGGGGGCTCAGGCGGGTCCGAAAAAGGCGCCGATCCGACCCAGGGCCGCCTCACCCGCATCCTCCAGGACGTAGTGCCCGGCTTCGGGGAAAAGGAGCTGCTCGGCGGACGGAAAACGACGGATGAAGCCCTCCAGGAAGGTCACGTCGAAGCAGAAGTCACGCATGCCCCAGCAGAGCAGCATGGGCTTGCCCTTCAGGTCAGGCAGGGAGGCCTCGACGGCCGCCAGGACCGAGCGGGTCGGGTGGTCGGCCTCCATGGGGATATCGGCCACGAAATCGGCCACGGCCCGGCGGACCCCGGCGGACCCATAGGGAGCCAGGAAACCCGCCTTGGCGGCCGGGCTAAGGGGTTTCTCGACCGACATCCAGGTCGCAGGCCAGGCGAAGCCGTTCAGACCCTGGACGAGGAAACGTCCGAGCAAGGGGACCCGGCAGAGGGCGATACGGGCTGGGATGCGTTCCGAGAGGAAGGCACCGGTGTTGGTGACGAGGATCTTCCCTACCCTTTCCGGGCGGCGACCGGCGACGCCGAAGCCGATGGCGCCACCCCAGTCATGGACGCCCAGGTCGAACTCCTTGATGCCGAGATGGGAGAGGAGCGCTTCGACGTCGGCGATACGGTCCGCCAGACGCAGGAAACGATCCGGCCGCGCGGAGAGGCCCATGCCGACATGGTCGGGCGCGATCACGCGGCGACCTTGGGCGGCGAGCTTCAGGATCAGGTCGCGCCAGAGGAACGACCACGAGGGATTGCCATGCAGCAGGAGCACCGGACGTCCGTCGCGGGGTCCGTGGTCGACGTAGCTCATGCGACCCGAGGGCGCGGCGAAATCCTTCGGCGTGAACGGATACGACGCCTGCACGTCGGGAGAAAGTCCGGAAGCGGTCATCGGCATTCGACGGCGAGCATCATGCTGGCGAGGCCGCTGCCGATGCCCAGCAGCGCGACGCGTTCACCCGGCTTGATCCGGCCCTCGGCGAGACCGAGCGCCAGCGTGGCGGGCACGGAGACGGAGCCGACGTTGCCGAGCCGATCGAAGGTCTGGTAATCCTTGGCGGGGTCCAGGCCGAGCTTCTCGAACAGCAACGACGAATGGCGGCGGCCGACCTGGTGCGTCACCACGCGATGCGGCGTGGATTCGTCCCAACCCGTGACGCCTTTGAAGCGACCCCAGCAGCGCCGGGCCAGCGCGACGCCGGCGGCGAGCAGCGCTTCGGAATCGGTGCGCATGTCGAGTTCGGCGAAGGACGTATCGCCCTCGCAGAGTCCGTTGGCGGAGGAATCGGTCTCGGCGGCGCCGCCGAGGAGCCGGATCGAACCGGGACCGGCGAGATCGTCGCGGCACACGACCGCGGCGGCGCCCCCGGCGCCGATGGTGAGGTTGGCGAAGTACGGCTTGATCGTCTCGCGCGTGAGCGCGAGGTCGTCGTTGAGCATCCGGATGGTCCGTTCGACGAGCGGACGACCGTCCTCGCCCGAGCAGACGAGCGCGCGTCGGATCTGGCCTGATTCCACCATGCCCGCGGCGAGCGCCACGGCGTTGAGGAAACCCAGGCAGGCGTTGGAGACGTCGAGGATCTGCGCCTGCGGGCCGAGGCCGAGGAGGCCATGCACGTAGGCGGCGGTCGAAGGCTCGAGGCGGTCGCGGCAGACCGACGAGTGGATCAGCAGGTCGATGTCGGCAGGGCCCACGCCCGCGGCCTGCATCGCGCGGCGGCCGGCCAAAGCGGAGGCGGCGGAAGGGCGGATCGCCTGCGGCCAGAAGCGACGCTCCTTGATGCCCGTCATCAGCTCGAGACGGCCTTCCGGCAGCTTCAGGCGGCCGTAAAGGGGCGCCAGGCGGCGCTCCACCTCGTCGGAGGACCAGACCTCGGGAGGCAGTTCGGCCACGAGGCCGGACAGGACTGTGCGCCGGAAGATCACGCGCCGGGAAGACGGGAAGAGGCGGCCACGAGTTCTTCGTCGAAGAAGTTCCAGCCCATGCCGGCGTCGACCACGATGCCCTGGCCGTTGACGCCGCTCGAGCGCGGCGAAAGCAGCCAGACCGCCGTGTCGGCGACCTCCTGCGTCTTCAGGGCCTCCTTGCGGAAGGTCATCTTCTCCGCGTGGAGGTAGTTATGGAGATAGCCCGGGATGCCGGCGCTCGCGCTGGTCTTGAGCGGGCCGGCGTTGACGGAATTGAAACGCACGCGGGTGTCGGCCGAGAAGGACTTCGCGAGGAAGCGGCCGGCGGATTCGAGCGCGGCCTTGATCGGCGACATGTACCCGTAGTTGGAAGCGGTCACCTGCGAGGAGATGCCGACGGAGACCACGGAAGCATCGGGCTTCAGGTGCGGCTTGAGCGCGCGGGCGAGCTCGACGAGCGAGAACGCGGAGATCGCGGTGGCCTGGAGGAAATCGGCGCGCACCGTCTCGTGGAACGGCTGCATGCCGCGGGAGAAGTTGGCGAACGCCACGCTGTGCAGGACGCCGTCGAGCGGGCCGTGGTCGCGACCGACGTCGGCGGCGAGCTTCCGCGTCTGCGCTTCGTGCTCGAGGTCGCAGAGGTAGACCGGCTTGCCGTCGAGCAGGCCCTTGAGCGAATCGAGCCGGGCCTGGGAGCGGACGGAGTAGACCACCTTGGCGCCTTCGGACTCGAGGGTCTTGGCGACGTGCCAGGCGACGGACTTCTTGTTCGCGACGCCGAGGACGAGGAAGGTCTTACCGGTGAGGCCGAGGAAGGACATAGGTCAGGCGGGTTGGTCGACGAGGGCGAGGGCGAAGCGGAGGGTCAGGACGGCCTTGCCGTCGCGGCGCACCGTGCCGGTCATGAAGTGGAACTGCTGGAGCGTCTCGACGTGCTTCACTTCGATCGAGACCGTATCGCCGGGCTTCACCATGCCCTTGAACTTGGCCTCCTCGATGCGGCAGAGCACCGGGGTCTTGCCGGCGGGGGCGCCGCCTTCGGACTGGAGCTTCTTGGTCAGGTAGACCGCACCGGCCTGGAAGACCGATTCGCAGAGCAGGACGCCCGGCGTGATCGGATTGCCCGGGTAGTGGCCGGAGTAGAAAGGCTCGTCGGCGCGGAAGGTCCGGGTGCACGTCGCGCCATCGGCCCGGACCTCGTCGATGCGGTCCAGGAAGAGGAACGGCGGGCGATGAGGGATGGTGTCGAGGACGGCCTGCAACATGGGCTTATTTTTGCCCCCGGAAAGTCGGACAAGCGACACAAAACACCGGCGGTCGCGTTTGCCTTTTGCGGGCGGGCGCCTAAGGTATCGCGCATGAAGACCCTCTTCGCCACCCTGCTCATGTCCCTCCTCCCCTTCTTCGGTGACGCGGCTGAAAAGCTCGCCGTCGGCGCCTCCATCCCGGACGTCACCTGCAACGACCAGGACGGCAACGCCGTCTCCCTCGCCAAGGAAGGCGCCAAGGGCTACCTGCTCGTCTACTTCTACCCGAAGGCCAAGACCGGCGGCTGCACCAAGCAGGGCTGCTCGCTGCGCGACGGCTGGGCCGACCTCCAGAAGGCCGGCGTGAACGTCCTCGGCGTCAGCACCGACGACGAGAAGCTGCAGAAGGAATTCAAGGAAGAGCAGAAGTTCCCCTTCCGCCTCCTCGCCGACAAGGAGAAGAAGGCCGTCACCGAAGCCTTCGGCGTGAAGAACCTGATCGGCATGGCCGGTCGCAGCGCCTTCCTCTTCAAGGACGGCAAGTGCGTGTACGCCGACCACAAGGGCCACACCAGCGACCAGGCCAAGGTGATCCTCGACTTCCTCGCGTCGTCGAAGAAGTAAGCGCTTCAGACCCTGCCAACAGAAAGGCCGCATCGATCGATGCGGCCTTTTTCGTGTCCTGAAGCCGAGCTCAGTGGCCCTTGATCGGGAAGAGGTCGGTCACGCTGTTGTTGCCGTGGATGCGACGGATCGCGTCGGAAAGCAGCGGGGCGATCGAGAGCACCGTGATCGGCAGGTCCTTCGGCCATTCGGCCGGCACGGAGTTGGTCGTGATGACCTCGTCGATGACGCCGCGGCGCAGGCGCTCGTAAGCGATGTCCTGGATCATGCAGTGGGAGACGACGGCGCGCACCGAGCGGGCGCCGTTCTTCTTGAGGAGTTCGGCGGCAGCCACGAGCGTTCCCGCGGTCTCCGTCATGTCGTCGACCAGGATGATGTCACGGCCTTCGACTTCGCCGACGAGGCTCGTGGCCTGGACGGTGGTCGCGCTCGTGCGGCGCTTGGCGACGAAGCCGTACGGCAGGCTGAGCATGTCGGCCACGGCCGAAGCGTACTTCAGGCCGCCCACGTCGGGCGAGAAGACCGTGGCGTCCTTGAGCCAGGGCTTGTCCTTGATGTGCTTGTAGAAGACCGGGGAGGCGTAGAGATGGTCGACCGGGATGTCGAAGAAGCCCTGGATCTGCTGGGCGTGCAGGTCGACCGTGAGGACGCGGTTGGCGCCGGCGGCGGTGAGCAGGTTCGCGACGAGCTTGGCCGTGATCGGCACGCGGGGCTTGTCCTTGCGGTCCTGGCGCGCGTAGCCGAAGAACGGGATGACGGCCGTGATGCGCGCGGCGGAGGCGCGGCGGAGAGCGTCGATCATGATCAGCAGCTCCATGATGCGGTCGTTGGCCGGCGCGCAGGTGGGCTGGATGACGTAGACGTCGCAGCCGCGGATGTTCTCGTTGATCTGCACGAACGTCTCGCCGTCGGGGAAACGGTTGACGGTGGCGGTGCCGAGCGGGACGCCGAGATGCTCGCAGATTTCCTTGGCCAGCGCCGGGTTGGCGTTGCCGGTGAAAATCTTCATCTCAGGTAGGCTCATGTCGGTTAGCTTCCAGCAGAGTCCAAGGAGGCGGCCAGCGAATCAACCTTTTTGAACAATTCGGGCAGGCGGCGGGAAAGGACGACCAGGCGACGCTCCAGACCGAAGGGCACGGCGGGCGTGCCGTTCATGAAGCCGTCGGCGGGCACGTCCTCGAACAGGCCCGTCTGGGCGCCGAGCTTGACGCGGTCGCCGAGCGTGAGGTGGCCGGCCACGCCGGACTGGCCGCCGAGCACGCAATGGTCGCCGAGCGTCGTGCTGCCGGCGATGCCCACCTGCGCGGTGATGAGGCACTGGCGGCCGATGCGCACGTTATGGGCGATCTGGACGAGGTTATCGATCTTGGTGCCCCGCCCTACCACCGTCTGGCTGAAGCGGGCGCGGTCGAGGGTGGAGTTGGCGCCGACCTCGACGTCGTCCTCGAGGACCACGTTGCCGATCTGCGGGATGCGCTGGATCTCGCCCTTCACCGGTTCGTAGCCGAAGCCGTCGGAGCCGATGACGGCGCCGGACTGCAGGCGGCAGCGGGCGCCGAGGACGCAATAGTCGCCGATGGTCACGCCGGGCTTGAGCCAGCAATCGGGTCCGACCGAAGCGCGGGCGCCGACGAAGCAACGCGCCTCGAGCACCGCGCCGGCGGCGACGACGGCGCCTTCGCCGATGACGCAGAGCGGGCCGACGTGGGCGGAAGCATCGACCTTGGCGGAGGCCGCGACGACCGCGCTGGCGTGGATGCCGGCCGGGGGGCGGGGCCAGAGGCGCGCTTCGAGGACGCCGCAGAACAGCGCGAGCGCGTAGGAAGGATTGTCGACGCGGAGGAAGGCCTGGCCCGCGGCCGGCTGGCCCGCGAAGGCGGCGGGGACGAGGATCGCGCCGGCCTTGGAGGCGGCGACCGCATCGGCGTACTTGGCGTTGCCGAGGAAGGAAAGATCGGCGGAGGCCGCTTCGGCCAGCGCGGCGACGCCGGTGATCGGACCGACGCAGGCACCCTCGACGGACTTGGCTCCGGTCAGGGAGGCCAGTTCGGCGATGGTGAAGGAAGTCGTCATGATCCCAAATGAAGCGCCCCTGACTGGCAGGGGCGCGGCAAAGTCTTACTTGGCGGCCGGCTTGTCGCCGGCGGCGGGGGCGGGAGCGGCCGGGGCGGCCGGGGCGGCCGGGGCCGGGGCCACGGCGGGAGTGGCGGCCTTGTAGGCGGCGTTCATCTCCTTGAGGACGTCTTCCGTGATGTCGAGGGAGGCGTCGGAGAAGAAAGCCTGGCTCTTGCCGAGGACCAGCTGCAGGCCCTTGGCCTTGGCGACCTTCTCGGCCTGCACGCGGGCGTCGGCAAGGATCTGCTTGTTCATCTCACCCACGCGCTGCTGGATGGCCCCGCGGGCTTCGTTGACGAAGTTCTGGAGCTCGGCGCGACGCTGCTGGAAGGTCGCGAGCTTCTGCTGGAACTCGGCGTCGACGGCCTTCTTCCCGTTCTCGCTGAGCATCGGGTCCTGGCCGCGCTTCTGGACGGCGACCAGCTCGGTCTGGAGCTGCTCGACGGCCTTGCTGCGCTCGCCGACGGAAGCCTGGGCGGATTCCTCGGACTTGCGGACCTCGGCCTGCAGGTCGACGGCCTTGGCGTATTTCTTGAAGACCTCCTGTTCGTCGAGGAGGCCGACGTTGGGGGCGGCCGCGCAGACGGAGGCGGAGGCGAGCAGGAGGGCGAAGAAGGACTTCATGGTGGGATGACGTTGAGGAAGCGTTAAGCGGGGGGGTTGGCAATCAAAACACCGTGCCGAAGCTGAAGTTGAACTTCATGCCGTCGTCGTTGACGGTGGCGCCGGCGTTAGGCTGGCCGGCCGGGACCTTGGTCATCTGGAGCGGGAAGCCGAAATCCAGACGCATGACGGCTCCGCCGAGGAGGATGCGCATGCCGACGCCGTAGTTGGAGTTCGCCTCGCCGAAGCCGAAGTCGGATTCGCCGCGGTTGACCAGGCCGTGGTCGTAGAAAGCCGCGAAACGGAGGTTGTCGGCCGCCTTGATCGTGTATTCGGCGCTGAAGAAACCGTAGGTCAGGCCGCCCATCGGCTCGTTCCCGAACTGGGTGTCGTAGGTCGAGTAACCGCCGACGTCGTTGAAGTTGAAGCCGCGCATGTCGTAGGCGCCGCCGAGATAGAAGCGTTCGTAGAACGGCAGCGCCCCGGCGGTGCCGGTGAGCAGGCCGACGCGGCCGACGATGCCGAGGGTCTGTTCGGCGGTGGGCGAGACGAGGAACCAACGGCCCGAACGAAGCTCGGAGCGCAGGTACTTCAGGTCTCCGCCGAGGCCGTTGCCGCCCAGCTCCTCGGTCAGGGAGATGCGCGAACCGCGCGTGGGGAAGTTATACTCGTCGCGGGTGTCATAGACGAGGGAGGCGGACACGGAGGAGATCACCTTGCCGCCCGCAGCGCCCTCGGCGATGACTTCGGCCGGGGCCGTGGCGCTGACGTTCTGCACCGTGACCTGGCGCAGGTTGTAGCCCACGCGGCCCTCGACGTTGCCGAAGACGCGGCGGCGCGCGTACAGATTCACGCCTTCCGTGAGGACGGCGTAATCGGCGGAGGCGAAGCCGGCGTAGCGGCGCTCGATCGAGTAGCCGACGGCGAGGTCGCGCTCCCAGAGGGCGGGCTCCTCGAAGGAATGTTCGAAGGAATTGGTCAGGCTGCCGACCGAGAGACGTACCCGGAACTTCTGGCCGTCGCCGCGATACCAGCCTTCGGGATTGCTGAAGTCGAAGTTGGCTTCGGAATATTCCACGAAGCCGACGAGGCCCTCGACGGTGCTGAAGCCGGCGCCGAAGCTCACCTGGCCGGTCGGGCCTTCCTTGACCGTGACGCGGAGGTCGCTCTGGCCGGGAACCGGGGTCGGGACAGGGGCCACGCGGACCTCCTGGAAGAACTGGGTGTTGCGCAGGCGCGCCTCGGACACGCGCGTGCGGGCGAGATCGAAGACCTCGCCGGGCCCGAGGGCGAGCTCGCGCGCGATGACGGTGGAGCGGGTCTTGGTGTTGCCCTGGATGTCGACCGCGCGGACGGTGTGGCGCTGGCCTTCTTCGATGACGAAGCGGACGTCGATCGCGCCGGTCGTCAGGTCGGGCTTGCGCACCACCTGGACGGAGGCGTTGATGTAGCCCATCTGGCCGTAATATTCCTTGAGTTTGTCGGCGGCGGCCTCGACGGCGGGGACGGCGAAAGCCTCGCCGGTCTTGAGCTGATCGAACTCGACGGGGTGCGCGCCGCGGCGGAGCGAAGGCTCGGCGACGATCCGGCGGAGGGCGTCGGTGGCGAAGATCGGGTCGGTCAGGCCGAGACGGTTGCCTTCGATGGCCAGGGCGCCGACGACGTAGCGACGGCCTTCGGTCAGCTTGAACACGACGTCGAGCCAGCCGGCGGAGCCGCTCACGTCCTTGACGACGCAGACTTTCTCGGGGTCCGCCTCCTCGACCTGGACGTCGAGATAGCCCTTGTTCCGGTAGAAGTCGCGGAGCTTGCGGCAGTCGGCGCGGTACTGCTCGGGGTCGAGCCGCCCGGTGCCGAGCAGCCACGACCACTTATACCAGCGGTACTCGCTGGTCTCGAGGCCGGCCTCGCGCCAGAGCTCGGACCGGTCGAAGGACTTGGCGCCCTCGAAACGGTAGGTGTCGATCCTGAGCTCGATGCCTTCGTCGACGACCACCGAGACCATCTTGCCGCCGGCCACGTCGCGGAACTGGGACGAGACGCGGGCGAAAGGCCGCTTCTTGCGGAGCGACTCCTGCAGCTTGATCTCGGCGCGGCGGAGCTGGGCCATGTCGAGCGGTTCGCCGAGCTTGATGTCCTGCAGCTCCTCGCCGCCGAACCAGGAGGCGTCCGCGCCGACGAGGCCGTCGCCGCCGATGTATTCGACGCCCTTGAGGATGGGGCGGGGCTCGACGGTCACGACGACGTCGACCTCGCCGGTGACCGGATCGAGGACCGGCTCGACGGAAGCCTGGGCGAAGCGGCCGGTCGCATAGAGCGAACGGACGGTGCTCGCGACCGCGTCCTTGGAGAAAGACTGGCCTTCGCGGAGGGCGACGAAGCCGCGCACGAACTGCTCGGAGACCGCGGCGCCGGAAGCCTGGATGCGGATCGTCCGCACCTTGGGCTCCTTCGGGCCGGCGGCGTTCTGGGCCTCGCCGACGAGCGGCGTCAGGGCGAGGGCGAAACAGGCGGCGCGCAGCCAGCTGGGGCGAAGGATGGTCTTATTCATTATTGCGGAAGTCTCTAGCCGGGGTTTCGAAGCGTGTCAGCCCCGGATTGAAGAGCAAGTTGATGTCGGAGGTGGGTCCGTTACGGTTCTTCGCCACGATGAGCTGGCGGGCGTAACACCCGTCCTGGCCGGCCTGCTCGGCCTCGGCCTCGGCGGCCTTGCCCTGGCTGACCGGGGGCTTGGAGATGAGCATGACGATGTCGGCGTCCTGCTCGATGGAGCCGGACTCGCGGAGGTCGGACATGCGCGGCTGGCGGGCTTCGTCCTCGGACTTACGGTTGAGCTGGGCCAGGGCGATGATCGGGATCTTGAACTCCTTGGCCATGGCCTTGATGCTGCGGGAGACCTCGGCGATCTGCTGTTCGCGGGGCAGGCCCGAATCCAGGCCGTTGATGAGCTGGATGTAGTCGATGACCACCATGTCCAGGGGCGTGCGGGCATGGACGCGCCGGCACTTGGCGCGGATCTCGAGGATGTTCTGGCCGCCGTTGTCGTCGACGACGAGCGGGAGGCCTTTGTACTCGTTGGCGGCCTGGACGAGGTCGACCTGCATGCGTTCGTCCGGGTGGGCGGTGCGCAGCTTCTGCATGTTCACGCGGGCGCGGGAGCAGAGCAGACGGAGGGCCAGTTCGCGGGCGGGCATTTCGAGGGAGAACAGCAGCACGTTGGACGGCTTGCGGTTCTCGCTCGGCTTGGGGAAGAGCGCGGCCTCGATGAAATTGAGGGCGATGGACGTCTTGCCCATGCCGGGACGGGCGGCGACGACGATCATCTGGCCCGGCTGGAAGCCGAAGGTCATCGCGTCGAGGTCCGGGAAGCCCGTGGGCACGCCCTGGACCGAGCTGCGGTCGCGGATGATGCGCTGGACGAGCTCCATCGCCTCGGCGATGGGGCCGTCGATGGTCTGCGCGGATTCGGAGATGCGGTCCTCGCTGATGCGGAAGAAGGACTGCTCGACCTCCTCGAGGAGACGCTCGATGCCTTCGGCGTGCGAGTGGGCCTTCTCGACCGTCGTGACGGCGGTGGAGATCAGCTGCCGGAGGAAGTGCTTCTCGCGGATGATGGCCAGCCAGTGGGGCGCGTGCGCGCTGGAGGAGATCAGCCCGGTCAGCTCGTTGACGTAGGTCGCGCCGCCGGCCGACTCCAGCTTGCCGTCGCGGCGGAGCTGCTCGGTCAGCGTGATCTCGTCGATGCCGGTGCTGGCCTGGGCCAGCTTGACGGCGGTCTCGTAGATATCCTGGTGCTTGGGATCGAAGAAATAATCCGGCGTGACGCGTTGCTCGAGGCAGCGCTGCAGGGTGTCGCCGCCGTCGATGACGATGCTGGCGATCAGGCCGCGTTCGGCGTCGAGGTTGTGCGGGGGGACGCGGTCGCCGTAATTAGGGGCGGCCTCGCGGCGTTGGCGCTGGGGTCGTTCGGCCATGGGAAAAGCCAGTATGGAAGGGGGAGGACCGGTGGACAGCGCCAAAGGCGACGACCGTTCACGCCTTGTTCACGGCCTATTCACAGCCCGGGCCGCAAAACAAAAAAGGCGCGAAGCCGGAGCTTCGCGCCTTTCCGGGGAGCCGGTCCGATCACTCGGACTTGGCGGCCTTCTCCTTGCGCGGCTTGCGGGCCTTCTTGCCCTTGTCGTCGCGGAACTCGCGTTCTTCTTCTTCCGGCGCCTCTTCGGCGGCGACTTCGATCGGGTTCTCGGAGACGACTTCGAACTCCTGTTCGACCATGACGGAACCATGGAGGCGGATGCTCGTGGTGTGCTTGCCGAGGAGCTTGACCGGACCCTGGCCGAGGTGGATGCGCTTACGCTCGATCTCGACGCCGTGCTCGGCGAGCTTGGCGGCGATTTCGGCGGTGCTGATCGCGCCGAACATCTTGCCTCCCTCGCCGGTCTTGACGGCGAAGACGAGCTTGATGGCGGCGAGCTTGGCGGCGGTCGCGTTGGCGGCGTCAAGGTCGCGGGCCTCGCGGGCCTCGCGGGCCTTCTTGAGGGCCTCGACGTACTTGGTGTTCGAACGGTTGACGGGGAGCGCGACGCCCTGCGGGAGCAGGAAGTTGCGGGCGAAACCCGCGCGGACGCGGACCTGTTCGCCTTCGGCGCCTAGGCCGTCGACGGGCTTGATGAGGAGGACTTCGGTGAATGCCATGATCTTGCTTGGGTTATAAGGTGGGTGAGGGGTGATTTAGAAGGGGACGTCGTCGCCGCCGTGGTCGCCGGAGGGAGCCGGGGTGTCGTTGCCGCCGCGGGAGCGGGGAGCGGAACCGCCTTCTTCGCCGCCCTGGGACTTGCCGCCGATGAAGGTGAAGTTCTCGAGCACGACGCCGAGGCGCGAACGCTTCTCGCCGGTCTTCTTGTCTTCCCACTGGTCGAGCTTGAGGCGTCCTTCGACGAGGATGCCGGAGCCCTTGCCGCAGTACTTGGCGATGATCTCAGCCTGCTTGCCGTAGCTCTCGATGTCGACGTAGGTGACTTCCTCGCGCTTCTCGCCTTCCTTGGTGGTATAGGCGCGGTTGACGGCGAGGGAGAACTTGGTGAGGGCCTGGCCGGAAGGAAGGGCGCGGGCCTCGGGGTCGCGGGTCATGTTGCCCGCGAGGATCACGCGATTGAAGGAAGAGGCCACGGCGGGTCGGGGTCGGAGATTACTTGGTCACCTGCACGAGCAGGCGGTTGACGGTGCGGTCGAGCCGGAGCTTCTCGCGGAAGGTCTTCGGAGCGGTGACCGGGCCTTCGAAGTGGAACTGGACGTAGAGACCGGAAGGGAACTTGCGGTCGACGACGCGGGAGAATTCCTTCTGGCCGAGGTTCTCGACCTCGCTGACGTCGCAGTCGATGGACTTCAGGATGTCCTTGAGCTTGTCGATGACGGTCTCGGGCGCATCCGTGGAACCGCGGAGGTCGAGGATGAGGCTGGCGCGGTAGGCGCGGCGGAGCGTGGCGGTGGTCATGGTGATGGTGATTTTCTGTTGGTGAGGTTTTGGGCGGCCGGGAGGCCTTGGGAAAGGAGGGTTTCGAGGTGCTTGATGAAGTCGGGGATGCGCTGGGTCAGGGCGGCGAGGTCGGCGTCGGGGAGACGCCCGAGGACATGGTCGGCGAGGTCCTGGCCGGGATGCTTCTTCGGTCCGATGCCCAACCGGGCGCGGACGAACTGTTCGCCGAGGTGGCGGATGCAGCTGGCGACGCCGTTGTGGCCGGCGGCGGAACCTCCCAGTGAGAGGCGGAGCTGACCGGGCTCGAAGGCGATGTCATCGTGCAGGACGACGAGCTCGGAGAGCTCGATCCGGTGGAACCGGAGGAAGGCCGCCAGAGGCGAGCCGCTGTCGTTCATGAAGGTGAGCGGCTTGATCAGATGGACGGAGGAACCTCCGAACGTGATCTTCGCGACCGAGGCCGAAAAACGGCTCTCTTCCCTCCACGCCGCGCCGGCCTGGGCGGCGAGCGCGTCGATGACGATCCAGCCCGCATTGTGGCGGGTGGCGGCATATTCTCGGCCCGGATTGCCGAGGGCGGCGATGACCGAGAATGGCATTTGACTTCAAAGAACAGGTGCCGGGGACGCCCGGCGCGGAAATTACTTCTTGGCGGCCGGAGCGGCGGCGGCAGCAGCGGCAGGCGCGGCACCGGCGGCACCGGCGGCGGGAGCGGCGGCTCCTTCGGCCGGAGCGGCGGCGGCGCCGGCGGCAGGGGTCGCATCGGCGGCGGCCTCTTCTTCGGCCATCTCGGAGCAGACGATGACGACGCGCTTGGGGTCGCCCGGGAAGGTGATGCCCTGGGGAGCCTTCACCTCGCCGACGTGGATGGACTCGTTGACCTTGAGCTCGGTGACGTCGATCTCGATGAACTCAGGGAGATCCTTCGGGAGGCAGCGGACGTTGATGGTCTGTGAGACGATGGCGAGCGTGCCACCGTCGGTCTTGACGCCGTAGGCCTCGCCGACGGCACGGACCGGGATGGCGGCGGTCATCGGGGAATTCGGGTCGATCTCCATGATGTCGATATGGAGGAACTTCTGGGTGATCGGGTGACGCTGGAACTCCTTGATGAGGGAGAGCATCTTCTTGCCGTCGAGATCCAGATTGATGAGGGAGGCGGCGTTGCCCTTGGCGCGCATGAGGTCGCGGAAAGCCTCCTGTTTGACGGCGACGCTCTGGTTGCCGGACTTGCCGTAGATGATGGCGGGAATGGAGCCTTCGACGCGGAGGCGGCGGGCGGGACCGCGGCCATGGAGCGCGCGGCTGGTGACGTTAAGGGTGAGCTGCTTCATGTTGGTATAAGGTCTTTTGGTGCCCGGTGAGTCGCGGACCCGCGTCATGCGGCCGTGCCTCGCCTAGGGAAAGGAGGGTCGAACCTGATAAACCCGGCCAGAGAAGCAAGCGGTAAATTAAAAGGGGGTCTTCCCTGCGGAAAACCCCCTCGAAACGAGCCTTTAAGCGGTTTGGCTTACTTATAGGTGGCCAGGTAGGCGGCGATATCGGCCACATCCTGGGCGCTCAGGCCCAGCTGCTCGCCGGACATCATCAGAGAACGGGTCATCTTGGCCTGGCCGCCGGCCACCCGGTCCTTGGGGACCAACTGGGTGACTCCGCCGGTCGAGGTGATGACGATCGGGTCGTTGTTGGACTGGAGGCGGCCGTCGATGCGGCCGCCGGCCTTCAGCTTAAGGGAGACACCTTCGTAGCCGAGGGCGATGTCAGCCGAGGGGTTGACGATGGCGCGGACGAGGGCCTCGCGGCTCTGGCGGGCGGCCCAGCCCTTGAGCTCAGGACCGTAGGCAGGGCCGTTGCCGTTGAGCTGGTGGCACATGATGCAGCGCTGGGCGAGGGCGGCGCCCTTGGCGGCGTCGCCGGTCCTGGCCAGGACGTCCTGCTCGGCGTAGGTGCCGGCCGGGGCCTCAGGGACTTCGATCGCGTTCACGACGACCTTCTTGGCGTCGTAGACGCCGGCGTTCTTGAGCTCGGCGCGGATATCGTAGGCCGACCAGAGGCCGGTCATGCGCATCAGGGCCCAGCTCTTGGCTTCGGAGGCGGAGGGCGAACCCTCGGCGCACAGCTTGATCATCGCGAGGGCGGCTTCCTTGCTGTCGACGAACGAGAGCGACTCGACGGCGAGCGTGCGGGAAGCCTGCGAGACCTTGGCGGAAGAAGCGCGGGCGAGGAAGTCCGAGACCGCGGAGGCGGGGTGCAGGAGCCAGGCGATGCGATCGACTTCGGGGGACCAGGCTTCGGCGCCGTCCTTGGCGAGCGTCGACTTCACGGCGGACCAGACGGCATCCTGCTTGTTGGCGGAACCGATGCCGAAGGCGGCGACGGAGTTCTTGTCGGAGACGTCGAGGCGACGGGCGAGCTCGATCAGGATCGGCACGGCCTTGTCGGCCGGCGCGGCGTGGAGCGAGGTGGCGACGTCACGACGGACGGCGACATCGGCGTCCTTGGCGAGTTCGGCGGCGATGCCGAGGGTGTCATGACCGGCGCGGCGCAGGGACTGGAAGGCGAGGCGACGTAGCGACGGATTCGGGTCCTTGAGCAGGGCTTTGACGCGGCTCACGCCTTCTTCGCCGAGGTGAGGCAGGAGCCAGACGCCACGGGCGGCGACGTAGGGATTGGCGTCGCGGAGGATCTCCGAGACGACCGGCAGCGACTTCGCGCCGAAACCCTTGAGGGCGTTGAAGCCGAGGTGACGGACGTTGACGGCCGGATTGCGCAGCACGGCGGCGGCGCCTTCGGGCGTGGAGAGGTCGACCTTCGGGATGACGGACTTGAAGCCCTTGGGCGCGATGCGGTAGATCGCGCCGGTGCAGGTGTCGTCGAGGGTCTGGTGGCCGCCGACGCGGGAGTCGTACCAGTCGGCGACGTAGACCGCGCCGTCCGGACCGACGGCGACGTCGGAAGGACGGAAGAGGATGCGCTCGTTGGGCTTGGCCGCTTCCTCGGGCGAGATCTTCTTGAAGTCGGTGCCGACGAACTCGCGGGCCGGGTTCGAAGTGATCAGATCCTTGCGCGTGGCTTCGCTCAGGGCGTAGGTGCCCTTCTGCGCGACGAGCTTGTAAGCGAGGACCGTGTTGCGGGAAGGCTCGCAGTTCAGGAGCGTGCCTTCGAAGGCGGCGCCGAGCGCGCCGTTCTCGTAGACCGTGATGCCGGTGGGCGAACCGCCGCCGTAGACGTCGCCGACGTCCATCGTGTCGGGGTCGTCCTGGCGCCAGTGGGCGCGGGGCATCGGCTGGCCGGGGCGGCGGACGGAGCCGTAGCCGGCGCCGGTGGGCGTGGTGTAACCGGCGGAACCGTATTCGAGGACGAAGGAGGTGCGGCAGCTCTGCGAGTCGTCGTTGTCGCCCTGGAAGAGGTCGCCGAGCGAGGACGGGAAGCTCTCGAAGCTGTTGCGGTAGCCGTTGCCGAGGATCTCGAGCCCCGTGCCGTCGGCGTTGAGGCGGCCGGAGAAACCGGAGGACCAGACGAAGCCGTCGTCGCTCTTCGCGCCGATGTTGGCGCGGGCGTCGAAGGGCCACTTGCCGCCGCGTTCGTCGACGTAGCCGCTGGTGACGCGGAAGGTCTTGCCGGACTTGTCGGTCACGACCGCGCCGCAGTTGCCGGAGTTGATGTAGAGCTTGCCGTCCGGACCGGCGACCACGGCGTGGAGCGAGTGGTCATGGTCCTGGCCGCCGAAGCCGGTGAGGAAGGTCTCCTGCTTGTCGACGGCGGCGTCGAACCTGCCGTCGCGGTTCACGTCGGTGTACTTCGTGATGGTCGGGGCGTGCGAGACGTAGACGACGTTGTCGATGACGGCGATGCCGAGCGGGGAGGTCCAGTCAGGGTCCTGGACGAACGTCTGCACGGAGTCGGCGAAGCCTTGGCCCTTGGTGTCGCTGAGGACGATCACGCGGTCGCCTTCGGGGCGGCGCTTACCGCCCTTGTTGTAGGTGCGGTAGTTGACGCCTTCGTTGACCCAGAGACGGCCTTGGGCGTCGAAGTCGATGTTGGTCGGATTCGCCAGCATGGGCGAACGAGCCCAGAGCGTGACCTCAAGGCCTTCCGGCAGCTGGAAGAGGCCGGCCGGAAGGGAGCCTCCTTCGGAGGGCTTGTACGGCTCCGGCGCCGGCTTGGCGGCAGGGGCGGGTTTGGGCGCGGCGACGAGGGATGCGGCGGCGAGGAGGAAAAGCGCGGAACGAGGGATCATGGGGGTTAAGATTTCTACAACCCCGGAGACCGCAAGTTCCAGCCTATCTTTCGGAAAGCACCCTGCCCTGCCCCCGGATCAGGCCCACCACTCCTTGAGCGTGGCGAAATCCTTACGGGTGGCCTCGACGGCGGCCTGCAAGGCGCCGGCGTCCGTGACCTTGCCCTTCAGGTATTCGACGTGCAGGCAGACCGGGCCGGCGTAGGCCGACTTGCGGAGCAGCGCGACGGAATCCTTGCCGACGGACCCTTCGGACAACGGGCAACCGACCGGCACCCTGCCTTGCCAGCGGAAACTCTTGTAGTAGACCATCGAGATGTGCTCCCGGGCGAGGGCGAGCTCATTGGGCCAGGAAAGGCCGCCTTCGACCATCGCATGGAAGAAGTCGAAGTTCCAGGACAGCTCGTCGGGACGGTAGTCCTTCATCAGCATCGCCATGTCCCAGACGCCGGCGCCGACGTACTTCGCGCCGGAGTGGTTCTGGTAGCCGGGCAGGATGCGGAGCTCGCGGCTCAGGGCCACGAGGTCGCGCAGCTGGGGCTTGATGTCGTCGAGCTGGGCCCAGGGAGACCTGCCGGCGGCGTAGGCGTACCATTTCATCCGGTAGCTCGGAATACCGAGCGCGGCGCCGGTGCGCAGCACCTTCTCGGTGCGGTCGTCCGCGTTGACCGAATTGATGTCGGTCGTCATGAGCGTGATCGCCACCCCGCATTTCTTGAAAGCCTCGACGAGCTTGGGCAGGTCTTCCTCGACGCGGGCGGGCTCGACGTGGCCGCCTTTGCGCACGGGCGCCTCGACGCCTTTGAAACCGAGGCTCGCCACGGTCTCCGCGAGCTGGTCGTAAGGCAGGCCGACGAGGTGCTTCGTGAAGAGGCTGAACGCCGGAGCCTTCGGCGAGGGCGTCGCCGCGAGCAACGGCCGGAGCATCGCTCCCGCCATCAGCGAACCGGAAAGACCCAGCAGCGAACGGCGGGAGAGCATCGGCTTACTTCCTGACGATGCGCTTGACCTGACCGGCGAGCGAAGCGACGAGCACGTCGCCGTTGCTGGGGTCGTGGCCGAAACCGGCGACGGTGGTGTCGCGGGCGATCTCACGGGACTCCCACTTACCGGCGCGTTCGTGCAGGGAAAAGATGCGTCCCGAGGCGAAATCGCCGAAGACGTAGGCGCCGGCGATGGCCGGTACGCGGTCGCCGCGGCAGACGACGCCGCCGGTCACGGAGTTTCCGCGCGAGCGGTCATACTCGTGGATCGGGGCCTTGAAGTCCGAGGCGGGGGCGAGGCCGGGCTTGGCCTTCTTGCCGCCGGAGTCCTTCTGGTTGAAGAGGTGGAACCCCTCGACGTCGTGCCAGCCGTAGTCGCCGCCGGCGACCAGGATGTCGATCTCCTCGTAGAGGCCCTGGCCGACGTCGCCGGCGAAGCAGGCCCCCGTCTTGGGGTCGAAGGAGAAGCGCCAGGCGTTACGCAGGCCGGTGGCCCAGGTTTCGGTCCGGACGGAGCCGGCGGCCACGGGGCGTCCGCGATGGGAAGTGGCCTTCAGGAAGGGGTTATCCGCAGGGATGGCGTAGAAGGACTGCCCCTGGGCGTCGGTGTTCACCGACTCGTGAGGATTGGGGGCTGGATTGCCGGCCTTCTTGTCGACGTCGATTCGGAAGACGGCGGCATGGAAGCCCTTGTTGATATAGCCAGCCGTATCGAAAGCATCGCCTCCGGCGCCGCCATCACCGCAGCTGATGTAAAGATAACCGTCGGGACCGAAGTGGATATCTCCGCCGTTATGATTGGCAGCGGGGTCCAGCTGGGTAATGAAAGGCTGCTCGGAAAGGGGGTCCACCTTGAAGGGCTCAACGCTTGAAAGGAGGAAGCGGGAGACGCGCTGGTGCAACTTTCCTTCAATCTTAAGGCTATAATAGACAAAGACTTGCTTGTTTTCCTTATACTGTGGATGTACCGCGAACCCAAGGAAGCCACATTCCCCACCGGCCTCAAACTTGCCATCCTTGGGGTTTAACTGGAATACCTCGGTCTTGACGGGGCGGCCGGCGGCGAGCCCGTAGATCATCTGGACCTTGCCTCCGTGATACTCGCTGGCCTTCTTCTTCTTATCGGACGAGGCACCCGGCACGGGGTCGCCCTTCTCGATGACGAAGACCGCGTCCTTGCTCCCGGGCAACGGAGCGACCGCCACCGGGAGGCTGAACTTCATGCCCGGGAAGGCAGGCTCCAGGGAGACGACCGCATCCTGAGCGAGGACGGGAGTCACCCCGAGCAGGAGCGAAAACAGGAGGGCGACGGACGGGCGGAGTCTCATGGTTGGGGGTACGCCTGACACCTAAGTCGGAAGGCGGGCGCATGCAAAAGATTTTTTGCCCGTCCGAGGGGCCCGGAAGAAACATTCGCCCCACCCTTATTTTTCGCTGGTTTTCAGCGCACGGTTCGCTACTGAATACATCCGCATCACTGCACAACCAACCCACAAACAACATGTCCAAAGCCCTCACCAAGTCCCAAATCGCCGGTGCCATCGCCGAAAAAGCTGAGATCAGCAAGAAGCAGGCCACCGCGATCCTCGAGATCATCGCCGCCCTCGCTTACAAGAACGCGAAGAACTCCTTCACGCTCCCGGGCCTCGGCAAGCTCGTCCTCGTCCATCGCAAGGCTCGCCTGGGTCGCAACCCGGCCACCGGCGAAACCATCCAGATCAAGGCCAAGAAGGTCGTGAAGTTCCGCGTGGCCAAGGCCGCGAAGGACGCGATCCTCGGCGCCAAGTAATCTCTCTCGAGATGCTCGCCAAAAGGCGCTCCGCAAGGAGCGCCTTTTTTGTCGGCCGGACGGACGCGCGACGCATCACGCGAAGGCTGGCACGGTTTTTCTTGCACGCGCGACCGAGCGGAGAATGAATGCAGGCACGCAATCCGCCCGGGTGGCGAAATGGCAGCCGCAGCGGACTCAAAATCCGCCGCCCTCTAAAGGCGTGAAGGTTCGAGTCCTTTCCCGGGCACTTGCGGCGATGATCGCCGACGACGCGCCAGCGACGGCGGACGGCCACGCGCTCAGCGCGCCCAGGCGACGACGCCGGCGAGCGACGCCGCGAGCACGAGCGCGAATACCAGCACGGAAGCGCACCCGCGGTTCGAAAGGCGCTCCTTGTACGAGAGTCCGCTGCCCGGGATCCCCACCGTGCCGTCGACGCGATCCTTGCGCACGTTGACGGTCGCGCCGGGGCGGCCGACGGAGACCGAGGCGCCCGTCTTCGCGACGTTGATCCGGAAGAATTTCCCGAGGGGGATGGTTTTGCGGAAACGGAAGAAACCCATCGGTGACCAGCGTGGGCGGCCTGCGGAGGCAGGCAAGCGCCGCCTGCCGGGCCCCTCGCCCTTTTCTTATGACACTCTGCAACGCAGGTCCCGCTTGCCTTCGGCCGGGGGACCGCCCATATTGGGGGCAGTTCTCCCTCAGACGCATCACGAGCAGGATGGGCGAAAGCCGAACCTGCACCAACCGAGCCCTTTCCGGGGTCACGGTGGTCATCGGAGCCGCAAGGCGCCGAGATGAGAGCCGAAAGGCTAAAAACCCAGTCCCCTGCGGATTGATCGTGCTGCGCGTCCCCTTCACCGCCGCCCACCATGATCAACACCCAAGACACCGCCGCCCGTCCCGCCGCCCCCAAGCTGTCCATCCGCGTCAGCGAGGCCAACCGCCTGCACCACCTCTGGAACAACAACGGAACGTGGTGGCTGCACTACACCGAACACCTCGCGGACTTCACCAAACGCCGCGTCCGCCGCTCGCTCCGCACCCATGACCTCGAGCTGGCGATCCGGCGGCGCGACGAAGCGCTGAGCACGGCCGCCGCCTGAACGTCCGGACGGCGTCTTCGTCACGTGCGGGGACGCCGCTCAGAAGCGGGCGCCCACGCGACCCCCGACCCCCCAGGTCGCGCCCGGCTGGAAAGCGCCTTGGGTCTCGCCGGCGTGCTTGAAGCTGTGACGCGCGAAGGCGACCCACTCGAACTGGGCGCGCAGGAACCACGTGCCGGTGGGTTCGAGGAACTGGGTGACGCCGAGGCGGAGGGGCACTTCGCCGACGACCACCGCCCGGCTGCCGTAGGCGGCGTCGGCAAGCCGGAAATTGAGCGTCTCGTAAGCCACGAGCAGGTCCACCGTCGTCGCGCGATCGCCCGTGGGGAAACCCCGGAAGATGACGCCGTTCTGGAGGCCCGTCGCGCGAAGCTCCACTTCGGCGTAACGGCAAGGACGCCAGAAAGCCTTCACGTAGGGCACCGGCAGGATCGAGTTCTCGAAGCGATCCTGGAACATCAGGCCCAAGGCGACATCGGTCTCGTCGTCGTGCCGCCAGCGCAAAGCGCCGCCCAGCCCCCAGCGGAAACCGTCCTCGAGGCCGATGGATTCCTCCGCGGCGAGCTCCAACCCATAGATGATCTGACCGGCATACTTGTCGGAAAGTCGCCACTGGCGGAAGCCGGACAGAATCAGGTCCTGCGTATTGCCGTAGGAGCGCTCGGTGCCGGCGACGGCGCCGGCGAATGTGTGCTCGTAGCGATACCACTCCAGGTCGATGGCACGGTCTGCGTCCTGATGGATGAGTTCGACGCCCGTACGCGAACGACCGAAGGAACCGGTGACACCCCCGGCGTGGGTGATGACGTCGGCGGCGCGATACTGCCCGTCGACCATGAGCAACCAGGGTTTAGGCTGAGTCTGGGCAAAGGCCGCCGAGAAGGTGCATAGGAATAAGCAAATCTTGGCGATTTGCCCAAGTTTGTGCAGATGTTTCATCGTTAAAAAAAATAAATCCCTGAAAAACCCTCATAGCAAGCGGGGAAGCATCGCTGGTTAATTTATGGCACGCTTTTTGCTTATTAAGTCGCAATATGATTATTTCTGCCACGCCTGCGCCGAATGCCGCCGACAACGTCTGGGTCCTGATCAGCACCGCCTTGGTCCTGATGATGTGCATCCCGGGCCTCTTCCTTTTCTACGGTGGCCTCGTGCGCGGCAAGAACGTGCTCTCCATCGCGGCGCAGTGTCTGGCGCTCACCGCCATGGGCATCCTCATGTGGTGGGCCTTCGGCTACAGCCTCGTCTTCGGCAAGAACTTCTCCGGCGGACTGCTCGGCCACGTCTTCGGCGGCAGCGAGCATCTCGGCTTCGCCGGCGTCGGCTTCGCCCCGGACCCCGCCTACGCGGCCGGCATCTCCTCCGGCGCGTTCGCCCTCTTCCAGGCGATGTTCGCGGCCATCACGCCGGCGCTCATCATCGGCGCGGTCGCGGAACGCATGAAGTTCTCGGCCGTCATGCTCTTCTCGTTCCTCTGGACGATCTTCGTCTACTACCCCATGGCGCACGCCGTCTGGGGAGTCACGGGAGACTTCGCGGGCATCGCCAACGGCGAGGCCGCCTTCAAGGCCGCGGACTTCGCCGGCGGCATCGTCGTGCATATGACTTCGGGCTGGTCCGCCCTGCTGCTGTGCATGCTGGTCGGCCCGCGCGCCGGCTTCGGCAAGCGCGCCATGCCCCCGCACAGCATGGTCCTTTGCGTCATCGGCACCGGCCTGCTCTGGTTCGGCTGGTATGGCTTCAACGCCGGCTCGGCCCTGGCGGCCGACGCCGTGGCCCTGCAGGCCGTCCTGACGACCACGCTCGGCGCGGCCACGGCCACGCTGACCTGGGCGTTCGTCGAGAAACTCCACCGCGGCAAGGTCTCGGTGCTCGGTCTTTGCTCAGGCGCCATCGCCGGACTCGCCACCGTGACCAACGCGGCCGGCTTCGTGTCGGCTGGCTCGGCCGTGATCATCGGACTGTTCGCCGGCGGCGTCTCTTACTGGGCCTGCTCGGTCCTCAAGACCCGCTTCGGCTACGACGACGCCCTCGACACCTTTGGCGTGCACGGCGTCGGCGGCACGATCGGCGCGCTCGCGACGGCCCTCCTCATGGACGGCGCCTTGAACGAAGCGGGCGGCAAGCTCATCGCCCAAGGCCTCCTCAAAGGGCAGCTGACGGCGATGGCGCTCTGCATCGGGCTCTCGCTCCTGCTTACCTGGGTGATCGCCAAGCTCGTCGGCGCGACCATCGGTCTGCGTCCGACGGAAGAAGGCGAGGCCCAGGGACTCGATATCGCCGACCACGGCGAAGAAGGCTACAACGCGAACTAAGCTGTTTTCGTCGCCGGCCGAGGGAGTCGTGCTCGGAAAAGAGCAACGGCCGGCAAGCCTTGCGTGCTAAAATAAGCACATTCGGGACGAAACAGGCGAACGGAGGGGTTGGCACGGGGGTTGCGAAAGCCCCTACGCCATGAAATCCCTGCTACGAACTCTCACCATCCTCGCCCTGGCGGCAGTGCCTTATCTGTCGCCGGCGCAGAACGCCCCGGCTCCGGCCGCTCCTCCTGCCGCCGCCGCGGAGGTCAAGACGGACGCCGCACCGGCGGCGCCCAAGTACAAAGACACCGCGGCATTCAAGGAATCCTCCGGTTACGCGACCTTCACGGTCAACAACACCTGGATGATGCTGGCGGCCGGACTGGTCTTCATCATGCACCTGGGCTTCGCGACCTTGGAGACCGGCCTGACACGTTCGAAGAACACCGTGAACATCCTCTTCAAGAACACGCTGATCCCCTGCATCGGCATCCTCACGTACGCCATCGTGGGCTTCAACCTGATGTACCCGGGAGCGGACTTCGCCGGAAAATGGTTCGGCTTCTCCGGTTTCGGGGTCACCGTGACGGATGACGTCGCCGCGCTGACCGACGTCTATAACGCCGGTTACACCTACTGGACCGACTTCCTCTTCCAGGCCATGTTCGCCGCCACGGCCGCGACCATCGTCTCCGGCGCCGTGGCCGAACGCATCAAGCTGTCGAGCTTCCTCGTGTTCTCGACCGTGTTCGTGGCGATCTGCTACCCGATGACCGGGATGTGGAAGTGGGGCAACGGCTGGCTCAACACCATGGCCACTCCGTTCTATGACTTCGCCGGCTCGACGCTCGTGCACTCCGTCGGCGGCTGGGGCGCCCTCGCCGGCGTGATGATCCTCGGCCCCCGACTTGGCCGCTACCGGGCCGACGGCAAGGTCATCCCCGTCCCGGGGCATAGCATGCCTCTGGCCACGATCGGCGTCTTCCTCCTGTGGCTCGGCTGGTTCGGCTTCAACGGCGGCTCGGTGCTTTCCGCCGATCCGGGCCTCGTCTCCCTGACCTTGGTCACAACTTCGATCGCGGCCGCCGCAGGCGCCGTTGCCTCGATGGTCACCTCGTGGCTCGTGCTCAAGAAGCCCGACCTCTCGATGGTCCTCAACGGCATCCTGGCCGGCTTGGTCGGCATCACCGCCGGCGCCGACCAGATGAACATGAACTCCTCGATCATCATCGGCCTGTCGTCCGGCGTGATCGTGGTGCTCTCCGTGCTGATCTTCGACAAGCTCAAGCTCGACGACCCGGTCGGCGCGCTCTCGGTCCACCTGGTGTGCGGCGTCTGGGGCACCCTCTGCGTAGGCCTCTTCGGCGCCAAGGCGGGTCTCGACCAGTTCATCAGCCAGCTCAAGGGCGTCGGCGCCGTGGGCCTGTTCTCCTTCGTGTTCGCGTACGTCCTCTTCCTGATCATCAAGGCGGTCATGGGCCTGCGGGTCTCGCCGGAAGAAGAAACCAACGGACTCGACCTCGCGGAGCACGGCAACGAGGCCTACCCCGACTTCCAGCGCTCGAGCAAGTAAGCCGAAAAGGGACACTTCCCGGCAAAGGCCGCCTTCGGGCGGCCTTTTTCTTTGGTCAGGGACTTGGCACGCGGGTTGCTATAAAATCGACGACATGCGCTATATTGCCCTCATCCTCCTTCTTTTTACCGGCTTCCTCGGCGAAGCCCGCGCCCAGACGCCCTCGGACGCAGCCCCGGCGAAGGGCGCCCCGACCGCCGCGACGCTCGAACAGCGTGTCGCCGACCTGGAGGCGTACGTCAACAACGGTGGCCCCAAGGCGGGGGACGACAAAGTCGCCGCCGGCCCCATCGCCGCGTCTCCCGGGCCCGGCCATAACGCTTTCATCATGGTCTGCGCCGCCTTGGTGTTGTTCATGACCCTGCCCGGCCTCTTCCTGTTCTACGGCGGCCTGGTCCGCTCGAAGAACGTCTTGTCCGTGGTCGCCCAGTGCTTCGGCCTGGCCGGCCTGGTCGCCATCCTGTGGTGGGCCGTGGGTTACTCCCTTGTCTTCGGCAAGAACTTCGACGGCAGCTTCCTCGGCCGGATCTTCGGCGGCAGCGAATTCTTCTTCCTGAACGGCGTCGGTTCGGCGCCCAACACCGACTACGCCTACTGGATCTCCCAGAACGTCTTCTCGATGTTCCAACTGATGTTCGCGATCATCACCCCGGCCCTCATCGTCGGAGCCATCGCCGAGCGCATGAAGTTCTCCGCGGTCATGCTGTTCATGTTCGGCTGGATGTTCCTCGTCTACTTCCCGATGGCCCACCATATCTGGGGCATCACCGGCGAGATGAACGGCGTGTGGAACGCCAAGGCTTCCATCAAGGCGATCGATTTCGCCGGCGGCACGGTCG
The DNA here is from genome assembly GCA_030834165.1 of Verrucomicrobiota bacterium. Taxonomy (GTDB): domain Bacteria; phylum Verrucomicrobiota; class Verrucomicrobiia; order Opitutales; family UBA953; genus UBA953. Next base: position 8,398 of record JAURFU010000021.1, on the reverse strand, counting down.
TCCACATGACCTCCGGCTGGTCGGCGCTCCTGCTCTGCATCATCCTCGGACCCCGTCTCGGCTTCGGCAAGAAGGCCATGACGCCCCACAGCATGGTGCTCTGCGCCATCGGCACCGGGATGCTCTGGGTGGGTTGGTATGGCTTCAACGCCGGCTCGGCCCTCGCCTCCGACGGCGTCGCCGCGCAGGCTTTCATGACCACGACCCTCGCCGCGGGCGTCGCCGCCTTCACCTGGGGCGCCCTCGAATGGATGCTGCGCCGTCATGCGAGCATCCTCGGCCTCTGCTCCGGCGCCGTCGCCGGCCTCGTCGTCATCACGCCCGCGGCGGGCTTCGTGAGCGCCAGCGCGGCGGTGCTGATCGGCGTCCTCGCCGGAATCATCCCCTTCCTCGCCGTGGTCTACATGAAGTCCAAGCTCGGCTATGACGACGCGCTCGACACCTTCGGCGTGCACGCGGTCGGCGGCACCCTCGGGGCGATCGTGACCGGCTTCCTCGCCTCGGCCGACGTCAACGGCAACCTCAGCTCGAACCTCAAGGACATCGTGGGCAAGACGCTCTGGCTCGAACAGTTCAAGGCGATCGGCGTCACCCTGCTGATCTCCCTCCTGGCTACCGCCGTCCTCGCCTACCTCGTCAAAGCCCTCGTCGGCCTCCGGCCGACCGAAGAAGAAGAATCCCGTGGCTTGGACATCTCGGACCACGGCGAAGAAGGTTACAGCCACAATTCCTGAGACTCCCTCCAGGGAGCCCCCTCGCAGGCCGTCCGCTAGCGGACGGCCTGCATCTTTGACGGGATTTCCTGACAGTCATCCGCATTACTATGGAATTGCCAATAATCAGATACTGACACTTAATTGTCTCTATCCGTCAGCCATGCTAAAGATCTCAGCCCAACTCAACGACCGGGACTTCCAAGGCACCGCCGAAGAACTCGCCGCCTTCGTGTCCGAAAAACTGGCCGAGCTCGGCTTCGGCGAACGCCATCGTTCGTCCGAGCGCCTGGTCCGCTTCTACGCCTATCAGAAGCTGCTGAGCCGCCCGGAGAAAGCCCCCGACGACGGACGTCAGCGCCTCTTCGGCCCGCTGCAGGTCCGCCAACTCCTGCTCGCCCGCCTGCTGGCCGAACGCGGCTGGGACCTCGACCGCATCCGCACCCTGCTCCTGCAGAACCAGGAGCTCAGCGCCCTGAACAAGCTGATCGACGAATTAGCCACGCCCACCGAGGCGGAAAAGCTCTTCTTCCGTACGCGCTCCAGCGACGACGAAGCCGCGACCGCGGCCCTCCGCTCCGAGCGCAGCAGGCTTCATTCCCGCATGCCGCCGGCCTACTCGCAGCGCGACGATTTGGCCGAACCTTCCGCGCCCGCCTACAAGCCCGCCCGCAAGTCCAGCTTCGCGATGGTGCAGCAGATGAAGCAGATCGCGGAATCCGACGAATCTCCGGCCGAAGCGCTGCGCCTGATGATAAAAAAGGAGCTGGCCCGCGACGACCTCAACCAGGCCGCACGTAACCTGCTCGATCAGCTATTGGCCTTCAATCCGACCTCACGAGGAGACGAGCCGAAGACCGAAAGATGGACCAAAGTGAAGCTGACCCACTGGTGCGAAGCCCACTTCAACATCGATCACCGCATGACCCCGACCAAGGAAGAACTGTTAGAAATCGCCGATAATTTCAGCAAAGCCTTGATGAAGAAGTATTTATAATAATGACAGCCCGAGTTGGATGGTATTTTCGTCATAGTATCTAACTTGATGTTGACAGTATAAAGGTTTGGAGCATGGTGGTGGGGATGATTCCTCCCATGAGCCAACCCAAGATCGAAATCCTGCCCTTGAAGAAGGGCTTCCTCCGCGCCGCCTCCGAAGCGACGCACGTCCTCGTCCGCATCGTCGCCCCGAGCCAGCCGGCGGACACGGTCGCCACCCCCCGCGCCCCGCTCGACCTCGCCCTCGTCATCGACCGCTCCGGCTCGATGTCCGGGCACCCCCTCGAAGCCGCCCGCGAAAGCGCCATCCGCATCGTGAACGGACTGCGCCCCGATGACCGCGTCTCCGTCGTGGCCTTCGACAGCCACATCGAAGTCGTCCAGCCGCTCACCACGGTGACCGACCGCGCAGAACTCGTCCGCCGCATCGAGGGCATCGACGCCCGCGGCTCGACCGACCTCTTCGGCGGCTGGGAAGAAGCGGTGAAGCAGCTCGCGCCCTTCACCCGCAAGGACCGCATCGCCCGCGTGATCCTCCTCAGCGACGGCCAGGCCAACCAGGGCCTCGTCGACGAACAGGAGATCTTCGCCCGCGTCACCAAGGCCGCCGGCGCCGGCATCACGACCTCCACGGTCGGCCTCGGCCACGGCTTCAACGAATCGCTCATGACGGGCATGGCGACCGCCGGCGAAGGCGTCGCGAACTTCGGCCAGACCGCCGACGACCTCGACGAGGCCTTCGAGGAGCAGTTCGCCATCCTGTCCAACACCTTCCTGCGTCAGGTCAAGGTCACCGTGCAGGGCGGCAGCGACGTGCAGGCCCGCCTGGTCGGCGAGATCCTCGAAGAGGGCGTCGCCCGCAGCCGCAAGCTCGGCACCCTGCCCTGGAACGCCTCGCTGGTCGCGGTCGTGGAACTCAGGATCGGCGCCGGCGCCAAGGCCGACGCGCTCGCGGCGGTGAATTTCGAGGCGCTCACCAAGGAAGGCGAGACCGTCAAGTTCGGCCCCGAACTGATCGCCCTGCCCGAGACGGACCTCGCCGCCTTCTCCGTCCTTGCCGTCGACCCCTCCGTCGCCGCGGCGGTGGGCGAAGCAATCGTCTCGGAAAAGATCGAGTTCATCGAAGCCCTCGCGCGCCAAGGCAAGCTCGCCGAAGCGAAGAAGGAATTCGAAGAGCTGCTCAAGCGGAGCGATCTTTCGGACTGGGCCAAGCAGAAGGTCGAGTACCTGAAGCAGCTGCTCGACGAGGACGCCATCATGGCGATGAAGGAGATGCGCTACGGCCGAAGCCGCATGCTCCGGCAGACCAAGGTCGCGATGATGCGCGACTTCGACACGCAGTTCTGCGTCGCCTCGGAAGACGCGAAACCGATCTACCTTCAGAAGAAGATCGTGGCCGGCGCCGCCCGTAAACCGAAGCCCCCTCAGGGCGGCACGAAGGGCGGCCAGGCCCCGCAGGCCTGACCTGAGCGAAGAGACGGGTTTTTCAGCCCGGTGGGAGCGATTCCACCGGGCTTTTTGTTGCCCGCTCCGGGCGGCCGGGCAAGATGACCATCCGCCTCCCATGTCCCGCGCTCTCCGCATCACCCTCTGGAGCGTCGGCCTCGTCGCCGTCGCCGTCGGAGCCACCCTTTTCTGGGTCGAAGCCCAGCTCCGCCCCGAACCCCTCGGCGCCCGCGTCAAGGGCCTCCTCGCCGACGCCGGCATCAAGGGCGGCATCGCCCGCATCGAAGCTTCCCTCGACGGACGTTTCTCCGCCGAGGGCGTCGACCTCGTGCTGGCCGACGGCACCAAGATCTCCGCGGCGTCCCTGAAAGGCGAGGCCGACCTCTTCGCGATCATCGGCGGGACCTACGCCCTGCGCAGCCTCGAACTCAAGACGCTCGACGTCGACCTGAGCACACGTCGTCCCGTCGTCGCCCCGAAGGACGCCCCTGCGGCCGCCGCGGATGAGAAAGCCAAGCTCCCTCCTTTCGTGCTCGGCCCTTACGCGGCGACGGGACGCGTCCGTCTCGCCGACGATCAGCTGCTCCGCTTCAGCGTGCGCGGCGACGTATTCGACTCCCGCGGCTCGGCCGACCTGCGCGCCGGCATCGCCTGGCCCGGTTTCTCCGTCGGCAAGCAGACCACCGATCCGCGCGGCGAAGTCTCCTTGAAGGCCGTGTTCCGCCGGCCGCTCGGAGGCGAAGGCCTCGGTGCGGATGCGCTCTTCGACGACCTCGGCTCCCTGCGCCTGGAACTCGCGGCCAAGGATGCGAGCCCCGTCGCCGCCGGTTCGGTCGGCTTCGTCCTCGACGCCGCCTCCGTGCCGGGCAAGCCCGGCATGACCTTCACCGGCACGATGAGCGACTCCGCCGGCAAGCCCGCGGTGAAGCTCCGCGGCGAACACCTCGCCGGCCGCACCTCGGTCACCGCCGAACTCGACGTCGACCCCTCCCGCTTCGGCATCCTCAGCCAGCAGCTTCCCGACGTACGCATCACCGGCGGGGCGAAAGGTGAGCTGGAAGGCTCCCGCTGGCAGGCCGACGCCGACCTCAAGGCGCTGTGGGCCGACCTCGGCAAGATCTCCGCCAGCCTGCCCAAAGGCGCGCGCTCCGAATGGCGTCTCGCCGCGAACGCGCAGAGCACGGACGCGGGCTTCGCGGTCAACCGCCTCGCGATCACGGGACACGGCGTGAGGATCGCCATCCCGCAGACGCTCACCTGGAAAGACGGCCTCCTGCCCGCCAACGCCGCCGAGGCGACGGTGACCATCGCCGCCGACGACGCCGACCTGATCGCGCTGAACCCCTTCCTCGCGGCGGCGGGCGTCACCGTGACGACCGGCCGGTGGACCGGCGAAGCCTCGGTATCCTTCAAGGACGGACAGCCGGTCGTAAGCAGCGTACGCACGCACAGCCTGAAAGGCGTCTCCCTCGAACAGGCGGGCAAGCCGCTCATGGTCGGCATCGACGCCGAACTCCCGGTGAGCTCCGCCGGCGGCGCCGTCGCGCTCGGACCTTTCAGCGTCCGCAGCGGCGCCGGCGAGATCGCGGGAGGCAACCTCACCCTGCGTCCCGGCGCCGACGGCGCCTGGACCGCGCTCGCCGACGTCGACGTGGGCATCGTCGAACTCGCCTCCCAGCCGAACTGGGGAGACCTCCCCGTCGACAAGCTCAAGGGCATCCGTGTCAGCGCGAAGGCCTCCGTCGAGCGCGCGGCCGGCAAGGCGCCGGTCGTCGCCGCCGCCGAGGCGCGCATCTTCCGCCAAGGACGCAACCTGCTCGCCTTGAAGCTCCGCCAGCCCTTCCCGACCGAAGGCGCGCGCCCCACCGGCGTGCTCGTCGAAGCGACGGCGCGTGAGCTGCCGCTGGAATCCCTCGCGGCCGTGGTGCCCGGCCTCAAGCTCTCCGGAGACCTCACGCGCGCCGACCTCGTCGCCGGCTTCAGCCGCGAAGGGCTCTTCATCCGGACCGAGGGCGCGCCGCTCGCTTTCGCCGGCACCAGCGTCAGCTGGGCCGGCAGACCATGGGTGAAGGAATGCGACCTCGCCGCCGGGCTGGACATCCTGATCGGCGAGCTCTCGACGACCATCGGCTTCAACCAAGCCTCCTTGAAGAACCAGAACCGCGTCCTCGCGGCCGGCGACATCAAGGTCGGACTCGGCGAAGCCGGCACGACCCTCCGCCTGCAGGGCGACCTCGGCGCCTTGGCCGAACAGCCTTTCGCCGGTCCGCTGGGCGTCGTCACCGGCGGCCGCTACCGCGCCAGCGCGAACCGCGCCCAAGACGGCGAGATCAAGGTCTCCCTGGAGGTCAGCGACGTCGGCCTGCGTCAGAGCGAGGGCCGCATCAGGCAGGCGAACATCGCGGGACGCTACGCCCCGCAGGCCGACGGCCTCGACGCCGAAGGCGGCTTCCGCCTGCAGGCCGCGCACGTCAGCTCCGGCAAGTTCACCCTCACGCAACGGACCGTGGGCACGAGACACGACTGGCAGGCCAAGGTCACCGTCGACGCCGTCGACGTGGACGACGTCCTCTCGCTCCTCCCCAAGAAGGACGAGACGATCGCCGAAGCCCCGACGGCCCGGCCCGCGCCAGACAAGAAACCCTTCTGGACCGGCCACGCCGGCTCCCTCGACCTGACCATCGGCGCCGCGAAGGCCTACGGCATCCGCGCCGAGAACGTCGTCGTGCGCGCCGATGCGCAGGAGAAAGGCCTGCGCCTGACGCAGCTCACCGGCCGCCTCGCCGAAGGCACGCTCAGCGGACGGGGCCAGCTGGGTTTCCAGCCGACGATCAGCAACGGCCCCTACGCGCTCGCCGCCACCGTCAGCCTGTCGCAGTTCAACTTCGGCGAAGTCGCGCAGGCGGTCCCCGCGGCCAAGGATTTCCTCCAAGGCAGAGGCGACGCCACCGCCTCCCTGACCAGCGTCAGCGGCACGCCCGGCGAACTTGCGGGCCGGCTCCAGGCCGACGTCCAGCTGACGTCGCGCGGCGGCGTCATCCGCGCCTTCGGCGACAAGAACAGCGGCATGGCGCTGTCGGCCAACAAAGCGGGCGAAGTGACCGAAGTGCTCGGCGGCATCGCGCTGATCGCGGGCGCGCTGACGAAGAACCAGCAGCAGGGCGAGAAGATCGCCAAGGTCGGCGCCGCGATGACCGCGGCCGCCAAGCTCCAGAAAGCCGTCGCGGAATTCGCCTATACCTCCGCGACCATCAAGGCTTCCCGCCTGGCCTCGGGCACGATCAAGCTCGAGACGGCCGACATCCGCAGCGAGACGCTGCAACTCTCCGCCAAAGGAGGCATCAACATCGACCCCAAAGCCGCCTTCGCCGACTGGCCGATGGCGTTCACGACCCAGCTGCGCGGCTCCGGCGAATTCGCCGAATACTTCAGGGTGCTGGGCTTCGGCGTCGGCCCCTCGCCCACCGACGGCTTCACCGACGGCCCCGGCGTCAACGTGACCGGCTCGCTGAACCAGATCCGGACCGACCTGGCCGAGAAGCTGCAGGCCGCGATCGACCGGACGCGCAACGCTCCCTCCGCGGCCCCGGCCGGCCAAGCCCCGCAGGCCGCGCCCGGCGGACAGGCCGCGCCCGCGCCGACGCCCCGCAAACGTAATCCGTTGGGCGACCTGCTCAACGAGCTCGGGCGTTGATGACACCGGCGCGCGCGACCTTGGCCGGACTCGCCGGCCTCGTGGCGCTCGTCGCCCTGGCTCTTTCCGTCGGCGCCCAAGGCTTCGGCTGGGGCGACGGCGGCGCCTGGGCCCTCCTGCGCGCCCCTCGCGTGCTCGCGGCGATGGCGGCCGGCCTGGCGCTCGGCATCGGCGGCGCGGCTCAGCAAGGCGTCTTCCGCAATCCGCTCGCCGACCCGGGCCTCACGGGCGTCTTCGGCGGCGCGCTCTTCGGCATCGCCCTGCTGCTCGGCGTGGCGCCGGAAGCGGCCTGGCGGCACGCCTGGTTCCTCCCGGCGGCGGCCTTCGCGGGCGCGCTGGGCACGTCCGCGCTGCTCGTGCTCTGCGGCGGCGGAGGCTCCACCGCACGCCTGCTGCTGACCGGCCTCGGGCTGAACGCGTTCACCGCGGCCGGCACGCTGGTGATCGCTTCGCGCAGCGGCGAGTCCCGCGAACTGCTCACCAACGGCGCCTTCGGCGACTGGCTGGGCATGGCGACGTTCGAACTCACCTGGCTGCCGATCCTGCTCTGTTTCCTCGCGACGTTGCTGCTCCTGCCTTCGGCGCGTGCCTTCGACCTGCTCGCTTTCGGCGAAGACGCCGCGCGCGGCTTCGGAACCGATGTCGGCGGCGCCCGACGCGACGCCGTCCTGCTCACCGCGCTGGCCGCGGCGGCCGCGACCTGCCTGGTCGGCCAGGTGGCCTTCATCGGACTGCTCGCGCCGCATCTGGCCCGGCGGATCGTCGGCCCGCGTCATGCGTGGGCCTTGCCTTGCTCCGCCCTGCTCGGCGCGGCCTTGTTGCTCGCCGCCGACACGCTGGGACGAGGACTCTGGCCGCAGGCGCCGTTGTCCGCCGCCGCCGTCACCGCCGTGCTCGGGGCGCCGCTCTTCATCTGGATAGCAAGGGGGCGCCATGAGTGAGGCGCGGCTCGAGGCCGTCGGCCTCGCCGTGGAACTCGGCGGACGCAGGGTCGTCGACGGCGTCTCGCTGCGCGCGAGCGCCGGACAGGTCGTGGCGGTCGTCGGGCCGAACGGCGCCGGCAAGACTTCGCTGCTGCGCGCCTTGGCGGGGCTGGTCGACTCGACCGGCGAACTCCACGTCGCGGGAGAGGATCCTCGCCGGGCCTCCGCGCAAGCCAACGCGCGTCGCCGCGCTTATTGCGCCCAGAAACCGGCCTGCGCCTGGGATTATCGCGTGAGCGACCTCGGCGAGATCGTCGGCGCACCGGAGGCTTTCACCGAATGGCTGGATCGGCTCGGCCTGAGCGAGCTAGGTGAACGACGTCTCACCCGGCTTTCCGGCGGAGAACAGAAAGCGGCGCATCTCGCGATGGCCTTCGCTTCGCTCGCCGATCCTTTCGGAAACTTCCTGTTGCTCGACGAGCCGGCGGATTCGCTCGACGTCGGCCGTCAGGCGCTGGCGGCGGAGGCCATCCGCCGCTTCGCGCAAGCGGGCGGGGCCGTGGTCGTCGCGACGCATGACTTGGCGTTCGCGCGGAGCTGCGATGTCGTCGTGGTGCTGGCGG
>JAURFU010000020.1 GCA_030834165.1 Verrucomicrobiota bacterium | reverse complement strand
GCCAGCGGCCTCGACTGGCACCAGCGCTCCTCGGGCGGACCGACCGCCCCGGCCGGCACCGTCGTGCACCTCGCCGACACCACCGGCGAACTGCGGCGCCTCACCCGTACGGCGGACCTCGCCTTCTGCGGCAAGAGCCTCGCCCCGCACGAAGGCGGCCAGACGCCCATCGAAGGCGCCGCAGCCGGCGTGGCCCTCGTCTACGGACCGCGCATGACCAATTTCCGCGACATCTGCCGGGGCCTCGAGAAGGCCCGGGCGGCCGTCCGCGCCGAGGACGAAGCCTCGCTCGCGACCCAGCTCGCGCGGCTCTGCGGCGACGGACGCGAGCGGCGCGAGATGGGCCTCAACGGCGCGGCCTGGCACCAAGGCAACCGCGGCGCGACGGAACGCACGCTCGCGCTGCTGCTCGGACGCTGATCAGGCGACGCGGAACGCGTCACGCAGCCGACGGGCTTCCTCGCGCAGTTCGCCGCCGAGGATGATCTCCCTAGCGCGCTTCGCGCCGGCCGTCGGATCCGCCGCCCGGCCCGCGACCCAGAGGGCCGTGCCGGCGCTGAGGCAGAGCGTATCGATCAGTCCGTCGGAGACGCCGCCCACGAGCAGGTCGCTGAACATCGCGAGGTTCTCCTCGGGCGTGCCGCCGCGCAGGTCGGCGACCGCGCAGGTCTTGAAGCCGAAATCGCCGGGCAGCCAGACGGCGTCGACCGAGGCGAGTTCGCCGCAGCCGCGCACGCGCACTTCGCCCGCCGTGGTGATCTCGTCCATGCCGCCGCCGGCGCGCGAATGCGTGACCAGGCCGCGCTTCACGCCGAGTTCGCCGAGGGTCGCGGCGAGCGGCTCGACCCAGCGTTCGTCGTAGACGCCCACGACCATGTACGCCGGGCGAGCCGGATTGATGAGCGGCCCGAGCACGTTGAAGACGGTCTTGGCGCCGCCCTCGGCCAGCTGCTTGCGCACGCCGAGCACGGCCTTGAAAGCCGGATGGAAAGCCGGCGCGTAGAGGTAGCAGAAGTTCGCCTCGCGCAGGCCGCGGAGCAGCTGTTCGTCCGTGGCGTCGAGCACGACGCCGAGCCCGGCGAGGAAATCGGCGCTGCCCGACTTCGAAGTGATCGAACGGTTGCCGTGCTTGAGCACGGGCACGCCGGCCGCGGCCGCGATGAGCGCGCTGGCGGAGGAGATGTTGAAGCTGCCGGAGCGGTCGCCGCCGGTCCCCACGATGTCGATGGCCTTCGCCGGCCACTCGCCGAAGTCGGTCCGGCGGGCCAGGTCGCGGTAGGTGCGGGCGAAGCCGGTGACTTCCGCGGCCGTCTCTCCTTTGCGCGCCAGGGCCAGCAGGAAGGCCGCCTTGTCCGCATCCGTGACGGCGGCGTCCGCCATGGCCAAGGCGGCCGCGGCGGCCTCCGCAGGGGCGAGGTCGCGACCGGCCGACAGGGCGGCGGTCAGGTCAGGAAGGGCCAGGGCCATGCCGGATTAGCCACGTTCGGGGCGACCGGGACAAGGCATTTTCGCCACAAGGGGTTTGCAACGGGGGGAAAGCACCCAATGATGGACCCCATGGACGATGGCGACCAACCCCAGGGCGACTTCGACGGTTCCGGCAACGCCTCCTGGGGCGAAGCGGACTGGTCCGGCTACCTGCAGCGCAACGACCTCGAGGTCGGGCGCTTCCTCACCTATTACAACGAGGTCAAGAACCTCCCAGACCGGCTGGACATCAGCGCCCGCCGCATGGGCTGGGAGAACGCCGACTGGGCCCCGGGCGACGGACCCGAGGAGGTCAACGACGATGACGACGATGGTCCCGACCTCCCCTATTGCATCCATCAGCACCCGGTCTACGTCGTCGCCCGGGCGCTGTCGCTGCAGCTCACGCAGTCCTTCCGCCGCCTCTGCGTCGACGCCGGCGCGCAGCTCACCCCGCTCGAGGCCACCGACATCATCCACTCGTTCTGGGACGCGCAGCATCAGATGGTGATGGCCATCAACGCCACGGACACCGGCGACCTCCCCCTGGCGCTCGTGCACATGAAACGCGCCCTCGCGGCCATCAACTACTCGATCGGCCTCACCGCCGGGCTGCCCGCCGCCGCGCGCCTCTCGTCGGCCGAAGCGGCGCACGACCTCGAAGCCACGCTGTTCGACCTGCGCGAGATCTGCCTCCGCGTGATGGCCGACTGCCGGTGGGACGGACGGAAGAAGTAACTCAGGCCTCGCCCGCCTTGTCCTTCGCCATGAACTGGATGAGGCGGTCGCTGAATTCCTTGGCCGAATCATGGCCCATGGCCCGGAGCGCCTGCACCGAGGCGGCCACTTCGACCAGCCGGGCCATGTCACGTCCCGGGCGCACCGGGATCGTCATGTGCGGCACCTTGCGGCCGAGGATCTCGTAGGTCTCCACTTCCAGGCCCGAGCGTTCCTCGTCCATGCCGGGCTGCCACAGGACGAAGGTGACGACGAGGTCCACGCGTTTCTCGCGCCGGACGGAACGCACGCCGAAGATCGAGGCGACGTTGATGATCCCGATGCCGCGGCACTCCATGTAGCCGCGATTGAGTTCCTTCGCCATCCCTTGGAGCTCACGGTCGCCGATCAAGGTCACGATCACGTAATCGTCCGCGACCAGCGAGTGGCCGCGCTCGATGAGGGCGAGGGCGCACTCGCTCTTGCCCACGCCGGAGGCGCCGCGCATGAGCACGCCGACGCCCTTGATGTCCACCAACGTCGCGTGGATGTTGGTGCGCGGAGCGAACTTCTCCTCCAGCAGGACGGTGGCCTCGGCCGAGAAGTCCTTGGACTTGAGCTGGGTGCGGATCAACGGGACGCGATGGCGGTCGGCGCAACGCAGCAGGACGTCATCGACTTCCAGGCCGCGGGAGACGACCACGGCGGGAATCCGTTTCGAGAAGACGTCGGCGAGGAGCTTCTCGCGCACGTCGGCGGACTGATCGCTCAGGTAGGCCATCTCGCCGGCGCCGAACAGCTGCAGGCGTCTGTGGGCGAACTCCTTGAAGTATCCCGTGACGGCGAGGGCCGGACGGTTCAACGACTTCTCCGAGATCATATTGTCGAGACCTTCGGCCCCGGCGAGGAGCTCCATCTGCAGCATGTCCTGGAAGGACGTGAGGAACTCACGCACCGAGACGGATTCGGGGCGCGTATCGGGAGCGGGGTCGGACATGGACGTCAGAGTTTGAAACCTTCGCCGAGATAATGGCGCCGGCTTTCGGGATTGTCCACGATTTCAGCGGGGGTCCCGGAGACGAGGACGCGCCCCTGGTGGATGAGGTAGGCCCGGTCCACGATGGTGAGGGTCTCCCGCACGTTATGGTCCGTGATCAGGATGCCGATGCCCCTGCCCCTGAGCTTGCGGATGATGGCCTGGACTTCGGCGACCGAGATGGGGTCGACCCCGCTGAACGGCTCGTCCATGAGCAGGAAGCGCGGGCGGGTGGCCAGGGCGCGGGCGATCTCCAGACGGCGACGTTCGCCGCCGGAAAGGGTGAACGCCGGCTGACGCGCGAGCTTCTCCAGCCCGAGCTCGGCCAGCTGCTCCGCGGTGCGTTCCTTACGCTCACGTTCGCCGAGATCGAGCGTCTCGACCACGGCCATGACGTTCTCCCAGACGGTGAGCTTGCGGAAGACGGAGGCTTCCTGCGGGAGGTAACCGACGCCCGCGCGCGCCCGGCGCCACATGGGCTCCGCGGTGATGTCACGGCCGTCGAGGAACACGCGCCCGTGGGTCGAAGGAATGAGCCCGACGACCATGTAGAAAGTGGTGGTCTTGCCGGCCCCGTTCGGACCGAGCAGCCCGACGATCTCCCCTGCCTGCAAGCTGAGGCTGACGTCCTGGACGGCCACCTTGGCGTCGTAATGCTTGGCCAAGGCCTGCGCCCGGATGACGCCCTTGTCGCTCGATGCGGCCATGCGGAGAAGAGGAAAGCGGTCAGCGTGCCTTGTCGAGGCTTTTGACCTCCGGCAAGGTGAAGTCACGGCCGAGGAAGATCTTCGGGCGGACCACCTGTCCGGGATTCAGGTCGTCCGGAGCGGAGTCCATGCGCCAGGCCTTGGTCTTGTGGTCGTAAGTGACCTCCTTGGCGGGCACGCCTTCGTTGCCGTTCTTGTCCAGGATCCGCGCGTCGCCGAACAGACGCGCCGTGCCCAGTTCAGGATTCATCTCCAGGCTGCGCCCCTTCGCGCTGGCGCCGCCGGCGACGACGCCCACGTTGCCGCGGCCGACCACGCGGCGGGCCACCAGACGGCCGGATTTGTCGGGCGAAGCCAGTCCTTCCAGCAGGTCGCAGGTGGCGTCCGTGGAAGCGGAGTCGACCGACACGTCGCCCCGCAGGAAGAACTTGGTGAGCGCCGGAGTATGCAGCACCTCATGCGCGTCCGCGAGGAAGCCGACCTCCTGGCCCGCGCCCTGCGAAAGGAACAGGCGCGGACGGGTCGGACCCACGCCGCCCGACAAGGTCAGGAGACGCGGCTGGCCGACGAGGGCGTCGGCGGCCAGGATCTCCTCGATCTGTACGGCAGGAGTGAGGTCGAGACGTTCGCCGAGGCAGCGCAGGCCGGGCTGGGCATAGCGGACCGAACCGGCAAGGATGACCTTGTTCAGCGCGTATTCGCCGCGCTTCTTCGGCACGGGCAAAGCGAAGGCGACCATCTGGTCGGCGGAAGCGACGACGACGCCGGCGACGTAACGCACCGCTCCTAGCAGCTGGGCCTGCATCGCGCCGTCCTCGGTGACGACGACGATCTGGTCGGCTTCGGCCAGACCGGGCACGCCGCCGTTTTCCTCGGCCGGGAGACGCAGGGCGGCGCGCTCACCCGGCGCCGAACGGATCTCAAGGCGATCCTTGAGGGCGTCGGTGCGGATGGAGAAACCCGCCGCTTCGAGGCCTCGCTTCTCGCGCAGCCGAGGGGACTCGCTCAGGTCGACGACGCGGGTCTGGCGATCCCAACGGGCTCGGCCGGAACTGAATTCGGAACCTTCGAGCCGGCCGCTCACTTCGCCGGAGGCCTCGAGCTGACCGCCGCCCGCGCGCTCTTCGGTGGCGACCATCCGACGGGCGCTCAGGCGAGCATCGGCGGAGACATAGGTGGCGTCATCCTGGACCTCGATGCGGGTGATCCCGGCGGACGCTTCGCGACGCAGCGTGACGCGCGCGCCGGTGAGGTCGGCCGGCGCCTCCTGCTTGCGACGCAGCTGCAGGCGCACCGGCTGGCCGTCGCCGGCATAAAGTTCCGTGAGTCCCAGCTTGGGCTGATGGCGGAGGCGCTGGGCGGAACCCTTGGCCTCCGGTTCGTCGATCTCGACGTGACCGACGAGTTCAGCGGAATCTTCCTTAGGACCGAAGGCGGCGCGGTCGCCGCGCAAGGTCTGGGCGCCGACCACGCGCACGACGCGTCCGGTGGCGACGAGCGAACGCACTTCGGCGTCGCCGCCGGGACCGTCGCTGACGAGGCATTCCAGCCGCTCGCAGGTGGTGCGCTCGCCCGCGCGCTCCGCGACCACGCCGCCCTCGAAGACCATGAGCGTCCCGCCGGGCGCCGGCGCGGCGTCGAGACGCTGCGCGCGCAGGCGAAGGCGGCGAGCCGCGGGCTTGGCGAGATCGAGTTCGGCGACGACTTCCGAGAGGATCGCGAAAGAGTCGCCCTGCGGGGTCGAACGCCAGTTCCAGCCCTTCCCGGCCAGATCGAAGCTCGGCGACGTCGCGCGGAGGATGTCCGTGCCCTGCGCGGCCCGCGCGACCGGCGTCATCACCCCGCTGGGACTGACGAAGCGGGCGAGCGGCCGGGCGTCGCGGAACGAAAGCAGGGTGATGTCCGTCATCTCCCATTGGCCTTCCTTCGCGGCCGGACGCATCTCCCGGGCGGAAGCCTCCCAGACCTTCTCGGCCTTCGCATCTTCCGAAAAACCGGCGAAGACGCCGCCCGTGACCTGCTGCAAAGCAAGGTCCTTCGGCTGCGCCAAGGCGCCCGCGGCCAGGCTGAGGCAGAGAAGGACGGCGCGCATGACCCTATGACAGCAGGCGGGGAATGCTTATCAAGCGATTACGCCTTGGGCGCCCGGGGGAACGGGGCCGAAGCGACGAAGGCCGGCATCTCGGCGGATGCGAGCGTCTCGCCGACGGCCAAGGGGAAGCCCGCCAGGAACTCTCCCGCCGGGAGCATCTTGCCGCCCGGGCGCTGCAGGTGCGTGAGCACCAGCACGCCCTGACCGCAGGCGACGCGGACGCCGGAGCGGTCGGCGGCGAGGATCCGACCGGGAACGCCGGCCGGACCGCCCTCCTCCGCCTGCGCCGCGCCGACCTTGATCGTGACGCCACGGTGGTCGAAGGTCGAACCCGGCCAGCCTTCGAGCGCGAGCACGCGCTGACGCAGCGCGGTCGCCGGCTGACGGAAATCGAGAGGCGCGTCGGCGCGGTTGAGACGACGCGCGTAAGTGACGAGGGATTCGTCCTGCGGCACAGGGATCGACGTCCCTGCGAGCACCGCGGGCAACGCGGCGGCCGCGAGTTCGCCGGCGACGACGCCGAGGCGGGCGCGAAGAGCGGCGCGGGCTTCGCCCGGCTGAGGACGAAGGCCGCGCGATGCGTGCAAAGGACCCGCATCCAGTTTGAGCACCACCTGCTGGAGCGAGACGCCCGTCTCCGGGAGACCGAGCGCGAGGGCGCCTTCGACCGGCGTCGCGCCGCGCAAGGCGGGCAGCAACGAGCCGTGGAAATTGACGAAGCCGAGACGGGTGGCGGCGAGGAAGTCGGACTTCAGCAGCTGCCCATAGGCCATGACCACGCCGAGGTCGGCGCCGAGCGCGGCGAGCTGCGCGGCATCCTCCGGGCCCAGTTTCTCAGGCTGACGCAGAGGCAGGCCTTCGGCGCGGGCCCAGGCGGCGACGGGATTCGGGCGGACTTCCTGACCGCGGCCGGCGGGACGATCCGGCTGCGTAAAGACGGCCACGACCTCGGCGTCGGGCAAGGCGCGGGCCGCGGCGAAAGCCGGGAGCGCGATCTCATCCGAACCGAGCAGGACCAGTCTCCGGGGCATGCGTTACTTGCGGGCCTGGCGCGCGGCGCGGCCTTTCAGCGAACGCGGCTTATCCCAGCGGGTGTAGGATTTCTTGCGGACCGGACCGACCTTGCTGCGCGGGTTCTTGGACTTGCCGAGGCGCGGGCCGGACGGACCCACGGCCTTCTTCGGCGCGGCGGAGAGGACGGCCTTGCCGGGGACCTTGGCGGTCGGCTTGCGTACCTCGCCCTCTTCGGCGGGCACGGCGCCGGCGGCGGCGCCGGGACCTCCTGCGCGACGGCCGGACTGCTTGGGCTTGCCCACGATGTCGAGGAAGAGCGGGACACCGGCGAGGTCGAAGCTCTCATGCACGCCCTTCACGAGGAAGCGCTGGTAGGCGTCCTCGAGGCGTTCCTCGGAGTTGCAGAACAACCGGAAACGGATGGGACGCTTGGAGACCTGCGTCACGTAGTAGCACTTGAAGCGCTTGCCCGAGACCATGCGGGGCGGACGCTTGATCATCAGGTCCTGCACGACGCGGTTGAGGCGGCCGGTCGAGATCGCCGTACCGGCGCGGACGAAGACGCCTTCGGCGGCGTCGAGCATGTCCTCGGCGCGGAGGCCGGTCTGGGCGGACACGAAGAGGATGGGCGGATCGGGCAGGAAGAAGAGCTCGCGGCGCACGGCCGAGCGGAACTTCGCGCGGAACTCCTCCTCGTCCTCGAAGCCGTCGATGTTCTTCTCGCGGAAGGCCGTCTTCGCGAGGTCCCACTTGTTGACCACGATGACGAGGCCGCAGCCCAGGAGGGCGAGCTCGCCCGCGAGCTGCTTGTCGATGCGCGTGACGCCCTGGCCGGCGTCGAGCACCAGGAAGACCACGTCGGTCTCGGCGAGGATCTCGTCGGCGCGGATCTGCGAGAAGAAGTCGAGGGTGTCGCGCTTGTTCGCGGTGCGGCGGCCGGCCGTGTCGACGAGCGAGAACTTCGCCTGGCTGCCGTCGGCCTTGGTGCGGGAGAGACGCGCGCGCACGGGATCGCGCGTGGTGCCGGCGACTTCGCTGACGATGAGGCGCGAGCCGCCGAGCAGACGGTTGCCGAGGGAGCTCTTGCCGACGTTGGGACGACCGGCGAGGGCGAGACGGATCGGGCGCGGACCCTCTTCGCGGGGCGTCTCCGGTTCGGGCCCGAGCAGCTTGAGGATGAGGGCCTGGAGCTGCGGGATGCCGCGGCCGTGCTCGGCCGAGATGAGCAGAGGCTCGCCGAAACCGAGGGCGAAGAACTCGGACATCAGCCCGTCGCGCTCCTCGGTGTCGGCCTTGTTCGCGATCACGATCACCTTCTTGCCGGCCTGGCGGAGCTTCGCGGCGACCTCGAGGTCGAGCGCGGCGCAGCCTTCGGCGGCGTCGACGACGAGGAGCACGAGCGCCGCGGCGGCGAGGGCGAAGTCCACCTGCTCCTCGACGGCGTCGGCCACGACCTTGGGCGTCAGCTCGGCGCGGTAGAGGCCGATGCCGCCGGTGTCCATGAGGGTGTAGCGGCCTTCGAAGACGTCGGCCGTGATCAGGTCACGGGTGACGCCCGGCTGGTCGTGCACGATCGAGATGCGCCGGCCCACGAGCCGGTTGAACAGGCGGCTCTTGCCGACGTTGGGACGGCCCACGATGGCTACCGCGCGGGAAAGTTCAGTGTTCCGTTCCATGGGACGACAGTCAGGGCTACCTGCCCGGCTAGCAAGCAAGGATGCTCAGCGACGCGGCAGGCCGTCCAGGAAGCGGGCGATCCGCTCGCCGGCCTCGTGGATGCGCTCGTAGCTGGTCGAGAACGAAGCCCGGCAGAAACCGGCGCCGGCGGCGCCGAAGGCGTTGCCGGGAACCATGGCGACCTTCTGCTGCTCGAGCAGCTTCTGGGCGAAGGTCATGGAATCCAAGCCCGTCGAGGTGATGTCGGGGAAGGCGTAGAACGCGCCGCGCGGGAGATGGCACTTCAGGCCGAGCTCGTTGAAGCGGCGGACGATGAAGTCGCGGCGTTCGCGGTACTTGTCGCGCATGTGCAGCATCGAATCACGGCCGTTGCGGAGCGCCTCGACGGCGGCCTCCTGGCTCATGATCGGGGCGCACATGATGCCGTACTGGTGCACCTTGAGCATGCCGTCGATGACGGCGGCGGGACCGCAGGCGTAACCGATGCGGAAACCGGTCATCGCGAAGGCCTTCGAGAAACCGTGCAGGAAGACCGTGCGTTCGCGCATGCCCGGGAGCGAGGCGATCGAGACGTGGTCGCCTTCGAAGGTGAGCTCGGAGTAGATCTCGTCGGAAGCGACGAGCAGGTCCTTCTCGACGGCGAACTTCGCGATGGCCTCGAGCTTGGCGCGGTCGGCGGTGCCGCCGGTCGGGTTGGTCGGGAAGTTGAGGACGAGGAGCTTGCAGCCCGGCCGCCAGGCGGCGCGCAGGGCCGCCGGATCGAGCGCGAACTGGTCGGCGGAGACGGTGCGGATCGGGATGGCCTCGGCGTGGCAGAGCGCGACGCTCGGGGCGTAGCTCACGTAGCAGGGCTCGTGGTAGAGGACCTTGTCGCCCGGGTCGAGGGTGGCGCGCAGGAGGATGTCGAGGGCCTCGGAGACGCCGATGGTGCCGAGGATCTCGGTGTCGGGATCGTATTCCGGACCGTAATTGCGGGCCACGTAGCGCGAGACCTCCTCGCGGAACTGCTGCGTGCCGCGGTTGTCCGTGTAGGAGGTGCGGCCCTTCTCGAGGGACGAGATCGCGGCCTCGCGGATGTGATAAGGCGTGACGAAGTCGGGCTCGCCGATGCCGAGCGAGACGGCGTCCTTCATCTTGGAGACGATGGCGAAGAAGTCGCGGATGCCCGACTTGGGCAAGGTCGCGACATGTCGCGCCACGAAACGTCCGGAGGAATCCATGGTGAGGCGGAGCTCAGGGGCTGACCGAGGGACGGTCGCGGCCGGCGCCGTCGGCGGAGACGACGAAGCCGTCCTTCTTGTAAGCGCGGAGGAAGAAGTGGGTGGAGGTGCCCTGGACGCCGTCGATGCGGGCCAGGCGCTCGTGCACGAAGCCGGCGACTTTATAGAGGTTGTCGGCGGTGACGACGACCAGGAGGTCGTAGCCGCCGGACATCAGGTAGCAGCTCTCGACCTGCTCGAAGGCGGCGATGCGCTCGGCGATGGCGTCGAAGCCGCCGACGCCTTCGGTGCGGACCTTGATCTCGATGACCGCGCGGACGCGGTGTTCGGACTCGAAGCCAGGGTTGAGCACCGGACGCATGCCCAGGAGGACGCCCTGCTGACGCAAGGCCGACAGCTCGCGGTCCACGGCTTCGGGGCCCATCCCGAGGATGCGGCCGATCTGCGCGGTGTCGAGGGCTTCCCCGTCGAGGATGAGCTTGAGTACGGAGTTCATGGCGAAGTTCAGGAAGCCGGGAGGGCGCGACGGGCGCGGACGGCGGCGGCGAGGCCCGCGAGCACGGGGACGGTCTGCTCGAAGGAGATGCAGGCGTCGGTGATGCTGCAGCCGTAGGCCGAAGCCTCCTTACCCTTCCAGTCCTGACGGCCTTCGGCGAGATGGCTTTCGATCATCACGCCGGCGATGACGCGCGAACCCGCGGCGACCTGCGCGGCGATGTCGGCGGCGACGAGCGGCTGACGGCGATGGTCCTTGGAGCTGTTGCCGTGGGAGCAATCGATGACGAGACGGGTCGTGAGGCCGGCCTTCTGGATGCGGGCCGCGGCGTCGGTCACGAATTCGGCGCCGTAATTCGGGCCGGTGCGGGAGCCGCCGCGCAGGATGACGTGCGCGTCAGGGTTGCCCGACGTCTGGAAGATGGCGACGACGCCGTCCTTGGTGACGGACGGGAACCAGTGGGAGGAACGGGCCGAGAGGCAGGCGTCGACGGCGACCTGGACCGAGCCGTCGGTGCCGTTCTTGAAGCCGACGGGCATCGAGAGGCCGGAGGCGAGCTCGCGGTGGATCTGGCTTTCCGTGGTGCGCGCCCCGATGGCGCCGTAGGCGACGAGGTCGGCCACGTATTGCGGCGTGATCGGGTCGAGGAACTCGGTCGCGGCCGGCAGGCCGGCTTCGGCGATCTGCGAAAGCAGGCCGCGCGCGAGGCGGAGTCCGTCGTTGATGCGGAAGGATCCGTCGACCTGCGGGTCGTTGATGAGCCCCTTCCAGCCGACCGTGGTGCGGGGCTTCTCGAAGTAGACGCGCATCACCACGAGGAGCTCGGAAGCATGCTTCTGGGCTTCCTTCTTCAGGAGGGCCGCATACTCCAGGGCGGCCTTGGTGTCATGGACGGAGCAAGGGCCGACGATGACCAGCAGACGGTCGTCCTGGCCCGAGATCACCTTGGCGGCGTCCCGACGGGCGGCGGCGACGACCTCGGCGGCGCGCTCCGAGACCGGGAGTTCGGCGAGCACGAGGGCGGGAGTCAGCAGGGGGTGCTGGCTGCGGATGCGTAGGTCGTCCGTATTCTGGGTCATCGGTAGGCGGGCTTCCCTGAGGGAAAAGAGGGCAAATGAAGGGCTACGAGGGGCGGGTGTCAATGACGCGTCCCGGGTTGACGCGACGGGCTTTCAGTATCAAAAGTGTCTCAAATCGGCATGCCCAAGCAACCCAATCCAGAATCCGCGGTGCAATCGGGAGCCTTCAAGGCGTTCATCGCCGAGAAGGGGCTGCGGGCGACCCGTCAGCGGATGGCCGTCTTCGAGGCGGCCCGGGCCATCCAGGGGCACTACACCGCCGAAGACCTGCTGAAGAAAGCCCGTTCGATCGACCGCAGCGTCTCCCGCGCGACGATCTACCGCGCCCTGCCCCTCCTCGTCGGCAGCAACGTCATCCGCGAGATGGACGTCGGCCGCGACCAGAAATATTACCTCGCCGAGGGCGGCAGCGAGACCTTCCGCGCCCAGCTCATCTGCGAGAACTGCGATTCGATCGTCGAGGTCGACGCGCCGTTCATGGAATGGTATGGCAAGGCCGTCGCCGCCAAGCACGGCATGCGCCCGATCTCCCAGAAACTCCAGGTCACCGCCGCCTGCCTCAACGAGCGCTGCCCGCGCCGCAAGAACGCCCACCCATGATCACCTATCCGACCGCCTCCGTCTTCCCTCCCCTGCCCGCCGGCGGGACGCCCTTGTCCGAATTGCAGAAGGAAGTCCTTGCGCTGAAGCAGGCCAAGGACGCCCTCATCCTCGCGCACAACTATCAGTGCGAAGACATCCAAGGCGTGGCCGACTACGTGGGTGATTCGCTCGGCCTCGCCTACAAGGCCGCCGAAGCCAAGCAGTCGACGATCGTCTTCTGCGGCGTGCACTTCATGGCCGAGACGGCCAAGATCGTGAACCCGACGCGGCGCGTGCTGCTGCCCGACCTCGCCGCCGGCTGCTCGCTCGCCGACTCCTGCCCCGCGGAGAAGCTCGCCGCCGCCAAGGCCGCCGACCCTTCGCTCTACGTCGTCGCCTACATCAACTGCAGCGCCGCGGTGAAGGCGCTCTGCGACGTCATCGTCACGAGCGGCAACGCCTCGAAGATCGTCAGCCGCGTGCCCGCGGACCGGAAGATCCTCTTCGTCCCCGACCAGAACCTCGGTCGCTGGGTGTCCGGCAAGACCGGCCGCGCCATGCAGCTGTGGCCGGGCAACTGCTACGCCCACGTGCAGTTC
Source organism: Verrucomicrobiota bacterium (assembly GCA_030834165.1). GTDB lineage: Bacteria > Verrucomicrobiota > Verrucomicrobiia > Opitutales > UBA953 > UBA953. The sequence continues at coordinate 22,635 of JAURFU010000020.1, read as the reverse complement.
ACGCCGGGCGCGCTGCTCCGGACCAAGGCCGCCCACCCGGGCGCGCCCGTCGTCGCCCATCCCGAATGCACCGAAGCCGTGCGCGACCTGGCGGACATGGTCTGTTCCACCGAACTCATGGTCGGCTGGTGCAAGCAGCAGACGGCGAATACCATCATCATTACGACGGAATCAGGAATGATCCATCGCCTCCGCAAGGAAGTGCCCGGCAAGACGTTCGTCGCCGCGCCCACCGACCGCTGCTCGTGCAACGACTGCAAGTTCATGAAGATGAACACGCTGACGAAGGTCCGCGACTGCCTGCGGGACGGCACGCCCGAGATCGCGCTGGCTGAAAGCATCCGGGCCGCCGCGGAGATACCGCTCCGCCGGATGCTGGAATGGAGCAAGTGAGACGGACGCAAAAAGCCGGCGGCGGCGGTTAGGGTAAATATTTTTTACCATAGTTTGACAATTGGGAATATTATAAAACCCTTGAGGGTGCTGGCCTAACCTCAGGATTGTCGGAGACAAACTCAGGTGACGCCCGAACCTCCGCACCCACCCATGAAAATCGACCTCGACCCCTCCGCCTTCAACTCCAAGGACGCCTACGTCCGCGCCGCCCTCTCCAAGGCCCGCGACCTGGCCGTGCAGGCCTGGGAAGACGAGCACAGCGAGCGCCAGTCGATGATCGAACGCGAAGTCGCGGGCCTCTCGAAGCCCGAGCTGGCCAAGCGTCTGATCAAGCTCCTCTCGCGCCCCAACCGCGCCCGCGCCCAGATTTCCGACAGCATGCGCAACAAGGCCCAGGCGATGCGCCGCAAGGGCGCCCCGGTCCGCGAGATCGCCGCCGAGCTCGGCATCTCGATCCCGTCGGTCTACAACATCACCAAGGACTGAACTTGCCCGCGGCGTCCGTCTCGGCGAAAGTCCGCCGATGCAGGAATGGACCCGCGGAGACCCGGCGAAAGGCCCGACGCAGGCGCCTCTGGCCCGCGGAGGCAGGCTGGACGCGGACGCCCTCATCGGCGCCTATCGCGCCGGCGTCTTCCCTTGGTATTCCGCCGGCGAACCCGTGAAATGGTGGTGTCCTGATCCGCGGTTCGTGATGCGTCCGGCGGACTTCCGCCACACCGACAGCCTCCGCAAGACGATGCGCAAGGCGGGCTGGTCGGTGACCTTCGACCGTTCCTTCGAGACGGTCATGCGACGCTGTTCGGAGGTCCCCCGCCCCGGCCAGGACGGCACTTGGATCACCGAGGAGATGATCGCCGCCTACTGCGACCTGCACCGCCGCGGCGTGGCCCACAGCGTCGAGGTATCCTGGCAAGGCCAACTGGTCGGCGGCCTCTACGGCGTCGCGCTCGGCCGGCTCTTCCACGGCGAGTCGATGTTCCACCTCAAGGCGGACGCCTCCAAGGTCGGCTTCGCGACGCTCGTCGCCCGCCTCGCCGCCGCCGGCTACGTCCTCATCGACTGCCAGGTACCGACGGAGCACCTCGCCCGCCTGGGCGCCTTCGCGGTCGACCGGTCGGAGTTCCTCGCCGTCGTGAAGCGGTTCCGCGACGAGCCGCCCGAGGGCGACGCGTTCGTCACTCCGGCTTCGGACGCGACCTGAGCAGGGCCCGCGCCTCGCGCTCGTAGACACGTTCGACGATCACGCAGAGCTGCTGGAGAGAACGGCCGTCGGTATAGACGGCGATGCCCGCCTGCATGTAGGCCTGCTCGCGCTTCTTCATGAGTTCGCGGATACGGGCCTCGGGTTCTTCGCCCTTGAGCAGCGGGCGGCGGGAATTGCCGGCCGTGCGGCGCAGGATGGTGTCCACCGAGGCGAACAGGGTCACGATGATGCCTTTGGAACGGACGAGTTCGCCCATGCCCGGGGGCACGACGAGGCCCCCGCCGCAGGCGATGACGGCGCCGCAGTCGGGCAGCATGGTCTCGACGACCTGACGCTCGAGGCCGCGGAAGTGCTCCTCGCCATGCTGGGCGAAGATGTCCGCGATCGTGGCGCCGGCCAGCTTCTCGACGAGCTCGTCGGTGTCGTAGAAAGGCCGGCGCCAGCGCTTCGCCAGCTGCCGTCCGAGCGCGGACTTCCCCGTGCCCATGAATCCGGCGAGGATCAGGTTCGGCGAGTTGTCCTTGTTGGCCACGGGCGACATGCGACCATAGCAAGGGTCACCCCGCCCCTCGGCAAGCGACAAGCGTCGGGAGGATTACTTGGCGGGCAAGGCTTCCAAGGCGGCCTTGGCCTTAGGCGCGAGTCGCTCGGAGAGGCCTTGCGCGGCCTCCGTCAGCGCGGCGCGGTCGGCCTCCGAGAACAACCGGGGCACGGCGGCCCAGGCGGCTTCGGTCAGCTCGTTGGCCGGACCTTTGAGCAGCGGGAGCAAAGCGGGACGCAAGGCCTTGCCGGCCTTGCTGAGACGATTGGCGCGGACGGCGGCGAGGCGCACCCAGGCGGCCTTCGAGGCGAGCGAGGCGCCGGCGAACTCGACCGGCAGGTGCTTGGCGGCCAACGACGCGGGCAGGCGGAGGATCTCATCCTCCACCTCCTGCACCTGCGAGCGTTGGGAGAGCTTGGCGAGACGTTCCCAGAGGATCGGGGCGGCGGCGGCGGAACTCACGCGGCGGAGCAGACGGTTCGCGCGTTGGGCGGTGGCGAAGTCCTCGTGCTTCGTGAGGGCGACGAGTTCTTCGACCGTCAGCGGATACTCCTTCGCGGAGCCGCGCAGGTCCAGCATGCGCTCGAGTTCGGCGAGCTTGGTCTCCGGCGTGGTCCCGGCCGGCGGGTCATACCGCTGCGCCTGCTTGGGATTCAAGGGCAGGCGCGGCTTGCCGCTCGGTTCGAAGAGGAGGACCTGCTGCAGCGCGGCCTGCGCCTCGGGATTTTCGACGGTCTTGGCCGCCGTGCGCACGCGCTCGAACCAGGCCTTGGCTTCGGGCGAGGCGTTGGTGAAGCCGCGGGAGTGGTCGAGGATGGCCTGCTGGGCGGCGAGCCGCTTCTCGGGGACCGCGAGGTCCGCGAAGGTGGCGTCGGACGGGACGTCGGCGGCGTGACCGACGAGGCCGGCGACGCAGGCGAGGAAGAGGACGAAAGGCTTCATGATCGTGACGGGCGGGAGTGGGCTCAGATGGACCAGCTGCCGCGGAGGGCGGGAGAGTGGAGTTGATTGGCCTGGTCGTCGCCGACGAAGCCGGAACCGTCGGCCTTGAAGGTCAGCTTACGGCCGAGACGGACGCTCAGGGCGGCGAGGTTCACGAGCGTGGAGCTGCGGAAGGCCTCGTTGACGCCGTAACCGAACGGGCGCTTCTCCCGGGCGCAGAGGTCGAAGTCGTCTTCCTGATACTCCGGCAGCGGGAATTCGGCGGCCTTGGCCAGCAGTTCCGGACGGCTGCAACGCATGCCGGCGAAGAGCTTGCCGTTCGGGCCTTCGAGGAAGGGATTCTCCGGATTACGCTCGGCGAGTTCGGACTCGAGGATGATGCGCGTGCCGTCCTTGTAGGTGAGCGTGACGGTCTTCCAGACGCCGCAGGCCATGGCGTCCTGAGGCGGAGCGTCGCACTCGACGCTGACCGGGGACTCCCCGTCCTTGCCGAGGAAGTACTGCACCGGATCGAGGAAGTGCTGGCCCATGTCACCCAGGCCGCCTTGGTCGAAGTTCCAGTAACCGCGGAAGGAACCGTGGCAGCGATGCGGGTGGTAAGGGATCAGCTGCGAGGGACCGCAGTAGAGGTCCCAGTTGAGGTGCGAAGGCACCGGCTGAGGCTGGAGGTCCGGCTTGCCGGTCCAGAGGTTGACCTTCCACTGGATGCCGCCCACGGGGGCGAGCCGCACCGTCAGCGGACCGCCGAGGACGCCGCTCGCGACGACGCGACGGATCTCGCGGGCCGGGCCGACGCCGTAGTAGTTCGTGCGGTTGAGACGGAACCAGGTGTTCACGCGGAAAGGCACGCCGGTCTGCTGCACGACGCGGCTCAGGGCGATGCCCTCCCCGATCGTGCGCGTCAGCGGCTTCTCGCACCAGACGGCCTTGCCGCGACGCGCGGCCATGGCGGCGATGACGCCGTGCCAATGCGGCGGCGTGCAGACGTGGACGACGTCGGCGTCGGGCAAGGCGATCACTTCGCGGAAATCCTCGGCCGTCATGGGCGTGCCGCCGCCGGCCTGCTTGATGCGGTCGAGCTTCTTCTGCACGCGCTGGGCGTCGACGTCGCAGATGCCGACGATGCGGTTCTTGCCCGTCATGCGGGGCTCGGAGTGCATCGAGGAGATGCCTCCGCAGCCGACGATCACATGGTTCAAGGTCTCGCTCGGCGGGACGAAGCCGCGGCCGAGGACGTGACGCGGGATGATCGTGAAGCCAAGCGCGGCGACGGCGGCCTTACGCAGGAATGAACGACGGGGTAATCGCATACGGGGTGATATGGACACGAAAGACCGCGTTCAATCCTGATAGTTCCAGCTGCCGGGCTCGAAACCCGCTATATGCAAAGTTTCCTCCGTTAAATGACGGCGCCGTTTTGCTTTCGCATCGCTTGCTTGCTCCTTGGTCTCATGCCGACCACGACCGCTCCCAGCGCCCGCGCCAGCGACGATGTCTCGAGCCTGCGAGACGCGATCGCCCAGACCGCCGGAGTCCCCTTCTACGATTCATCCGTCTGGCAATCGGCCTTCGCCGATGCTGCCACGCGCCTGTCGGACCTTCCGCGCATCACGAAGAGCCAGCTGCGGGAGCACTCCCCCGAGGGTTTCCTTGCCCCAGGACTGTCGGTCGAGTCCTTGCTGTCGCGCGGACTCATCGAGGAGGAAAGCACTTCCGGCACTTCCGGCGCCAGCGTGCGCGTGGTCTTCGGCAGGACCTGGTGGGCCGAGCAGGAACGTCGCGCCCTGATCAGGAATCCCCTCATCGCCGGGCTCCTCGGAGAACGGGTCAGCCTGCGTCGCGCCGTCCTGACCACGCCGGGCTGCAGCGGCGTCAGCTGCTACAACCGCTGGCTCAACCTCGAACAACGCACGCTCGGCGACAGCCGTTACGTGAACCAGACGCGGATCCCCTTCAGCCTCGGCGAGGACAAACTGACCACGATGGCCGATGAAGTCGCAGACTGGGCGCCGGCCTTCCTCGACGTGGACCCCGTCCACGGGGCCTGGTTCGCCCTGCACTGCGAAAGGCACGGCCGACGCTTCCCTTCCCTGCGATTCATCCTGACGAGCTATGAATTCACCAGCGTCACGCATCGCGCCATCATGGAGCGCGTCTTCGGCGTGCCGGTCATCGACCTTTACGGCTCGAGCGAGACCGGCCACCTGCTGGTCGACGTCGACGGCGTCATGCGCCCGAGCCCCGAGACCGCGCTCCTGGAAACGACGGCCGCGGCCGGCGTCGGCGAACTCCTGGTCACGACGCTCACCAACCCTTACCTGCCCTTGCTCCGCTACGAGATCGGCGACTTCGTCGAACAGGTCGATGACGGCTACCTCGTGCACGGCCGTAAGCGCGACGCCCTCCGTGGCGCCGACGGACGGATCGTGACCACCCGGCAGGTCGACGCGGCCTTCAAAGGACTCAGCGGCGTCGCCCACTACCAGCTGCGTCAGCAACCGGACGGCTCGGCGCACCTCAGCCTCCTGCCTGCGATGACCGACGATGGCCTGGCTCCCGCCCAGGAGACGCTCAAGGAACGACTTGCCGTCCTGCTGGGCGCTCCGGTCACCTCGGTCACGGTCGGCCTGCTCACCCCGGAAGACTCGGGCAAATTCCGCCTGACCGTCCGCGAGTCGGCCTGACTCGGCCAGATTACCACCGGAAAAGGGGCTTTCGGGCTGGAAAAACCGCTCCCAACCCGCCAAGGTGGGTTTTCACCACCATGGAAGTCTACATCGACGGTAAGTTCTACCCCAAGGCGGAGGCCAAGATCTCCGTCTTCGACCATGGTTTCCTCTACGGCGACGGCATCTTCGAAGGCATCCGTCTCTACCAAGGCTGCGTCTTCCGGCTGGACGAGCACCTCGAGCGGCTGGAAATGTCCGCCAAGGCCCTCTGCCTCGACATGCCTTGGTCCCGCAAGGAGATCGCGGAGATCGTCTGCGAATCCTGCCGCCGCAACAACCTGACCGACGGCTATATCCGCCTCGTCGTCTCCCGGGGCTTCGGGGACCTCGGCCTCTCGCCGAAGAACTGCCCGACGCCGTCGATCATCTGCATCGCCGACTCGATCAAGCTCTACCCGGAGGAACTCTACACCACGGGGATGCGGATCATCACCTCCCCGACCCGACGCATCAGCCCGGCCGCCCTGCCGCCGATGATCAAGTCCCTCAACTACCTGAACAACATCATGGCGAAGATGGAGGCCCAGCAGCATGGCTTCCACGAATGCCTGATGCTCAACGAACAGGGTTACGTCTCCGAATGCACCGGCGACAACGTCTTCCTGATCCACAAGGGACGCCTGATCACCCCGGCCTCCCATGCCGGCGCCCTCGTCGGCATCACCCGCCAGGTCGCCCTCGAAGTCGCCGCCGCCCTCGGCATCCCGGCCGTCGAGACCAACATCACCCGCTACGACGTCTGGAACGCCGACGAATGCTTCCTCACGGGCACCGCCGCGGAAGTCATCCCGGTCATCGAAGTCGACGCGCGCAAGATCGGCACCGGCAAGCCCGGTCCGCTCACCGGACGCATCCTCGCCGAGTTCCGCAAGAAGGCTTCGCGCGAAGGCCAGATGATCCGCTGAGCCCGCCTGCGCCCCGACGCGCATGCCCGCCGACCCCGTCCCTCCGACCCCCGCCGAACGTGACGCCACGCTGCGGCGGCTCCTGCGGATCGCCTGGTCGTACCGCGCGGACTGCCTCCAGCTGCTCGGACTCCAGCTCGCCGTCGTCTTCCTGACCGTCGCGGTCATCGCGCTGGCCGGCGTCGGCATCGACTTCGTCCGCCACTGCGCCGACCGGAGCGTCCCCGCCCCCGCCCTGCCGTTCTTCGTGCCCGCCGAGGCGACGGACAAGGCCGTCTTCGTGTGGCTCGGCGCGGGCATCCTCGTGACCGCGGGCTTGCGGGCGGGCCTGGCCTTCGTCTTCGGACTCGTCTCCGTGCGCTTCCTGCACGGACGCATCGTCGTCAACCTGCGCTCCCAGGTCTTCGCCAAGCTGCAGCAGCTGAGCTTCCGCTTCTTCGACACCAACGCCAGCGGCTCGATCATCAACCGCGTCACGTCCGACGCGCACGCGATCCGGCTCTTCATCGAAGGCGTGGTGCTGCAGCTCGCGATCATCGCCCTGACCCTGGCCGCCTGCGCCGCCTACATGTTCCGCACCGACTGGCGGCTCACGCTCGCCTGCCTCTCGGTGCTGCCTTTCCAGGTCTGGTTCGCGATCCGTTTCTCCCGCAAGGTGCGGCCGGCTTACGAGGAGAACCGCGAGCTGATGGACCGCCTGGTGCTCGGCTTCTCCGAGAACGTCCAAGGCATCCAGGTCGTCAAAGGCTTCGCGCTGGAGCCCCGCGTGCAGGCGCGTTTCGCCGGCTGGAGCGAGGCGATCCGCGTCCAGAAGCGCAAGGTGTTCGGCGAGGTCGCGCTCTTCTGGCCCGTCATCGACGCGCTCAACCGTCTTTCGATGGCCGTGCTCATCGGGTACGGCGGCTGGATGGTCGCCCGCGGCGAGCTCTCCCTGGGCACCGGCCTCGTCGCCTTCGCCGGCCTGCTCCAGCAGTTCTCCGCGCAGGTGACGACCCTGGCCGCCGTCGTCGACAACGCGCAGGTCTCGCTCGCCGGAGCGAAACGCATCTTCGAGATCCTGGACACCGTACCCGGGGTCGCGACCGAGGCAGGAGCGAGCTCGCCCGGACGCTTCGTGGGCCGCGTGGCCTTCGAGGGCGTCAGCTTCGAGTTCCAAGACAACGCCACGGTGCTGCGCGACCTCTCCTTCGTCGCCGAGCCTGGCCGGCGGATCGCCATCGCCGGAGCGACCGGCGCGGGCAAATCCGCCCTGCTCGCGCTGATCCCGCGCTTCTACGATCCGCGGTCCGGCCGGGTCACCCTGGACGGACACGACCTCCGCCGCCTTCCCCTCCCCGAACTCCGCCGGCAGGTCGGCATGGTCTTCCAGGAGAACTTCCTGTTCTCCAACACCATCGCGGCGAACATCGCCTTCGGCCACCCCGAGGCGACGCAGGAGCGCATCGAACGGGCCGCGCGGATCGCCGGCGCCCACGACTTCATCATGGCGCTGCCCGAACGCTACGAGACTTTCCTCGGCGAAGGCGGCGTGAACCTTTCCGGCGGCCAGCGCCAGCGGATCGCCATCGCCCGCGCCCTCCTCCTCGAGCCCACGGTGCTGCTGCTCGACGACCCGACCTCGGCCATCGACCCCGAGACCGAGAAGGAGATCATGGAGGCGATGGAAGCGGCCATGGCCGGCCGGACGACCTTCATCGTGGCGCACCGCCTGAGCACCCTCCGCCGGGCCGACCTCATCCTCGTCCTCGACCGCGGCCGCCTCGCGCAGGTCGGCACGCACGAACAGCTCATGGCGGAGGACGGTCACTACCGGCGGGCCATCCTCGTCCAATCGGAAGGAGCCCCCGCATGAGCAAGCCGCCCCTCGAGATCGCCGTCCGCCGACTGCGGCCCGACGAAGAAGAACCGGACCGGCTTCCGCTGCGCTGGGCGACCATCACCCGTCTGCTGGCCTTCACCGGTCCGCACCGGCGGATGCGGAACACCCTGCTGGCGCTGTGCGTCTTCCGCGCGCTCGCCCTCCCCGGCCTCGCGTGGTTCGTCGGGGCCATCATCCGCGGACCGGTCCAGGCGGGCGACGGACCGGCGACCTTCCGGGCGCTCGCCCTCTTCACGGCGGCCTTCGTCGTGGCGGACGTCGCCTTGTACTGGCGCATCCGGCTCGCGCACCAGATCGGCGAGAACGTGCTCCGCGACCTCCGCGACCGCCTGATGGCCCACCTCCTGACGCAGCCGCTGTCGTTCTTCCACGCCCGCCGGCACGGCAGCCTCATCAGCCGCATGATCTCGGACATCGAGGCCATGCGCAACGGGGTGCAGAACAACTTCTTCATCTCGCTCGTCTCGTTCGGCCAGATGTGCGCCGCGGCGGCGCTGATGCTGCTGGCCAACCCCCGTCTCTTCCTCGTCCTGCTGGCCATCGTGCCCTGCCTGCTGCTCGTCCACGCCTTCTTCCGCGGACGCATCCTGCATGCCTCCCGCGTGCAGCAGGAGACCTTCTCGCGCGTCACCTCGGCCCTCGCGGAGACGGTCCAGGGCATCCGCGTGACGCAAGGCTTCGCCCGCGAAGACACGAACGCGGGCATCTTCACCCGGCTGGTGCGCAGCCTCGCGGGCAACGTCGTGAAGACCGCCAGCCTGACCTCGCTCTACCTGCCGCTCCTCGAACTCAACGCGCATGGCTTCATGGCCGCCCTCATCGGCGTCGGCGGCTGGGCCGCGCTCTCCGGCACGGGCACGGGCCTGGGTGATCTCGTCACTTTCTTCTTCCTGGCGGACCTCTTCTTCTCGCCGATCACGATCATCGGGACGCAGCTGTCCGAAGCGACCCTCGCGATGGCCGGGGCCGAACGCTATTTCCGGGTGCTCGACACCCCGCCCGCCTGGACGGACAAGCCCGGCGCCGGTGAGTGCCCTCGCCTGCAGGGCCAGGTGGAATTCCGCGACGTCGGCTTCACCTACGTGCCGGACCGCCCGGTGCTCCATGGCGTCAGCTTCACGGCCCGGCCCGGCCAGGTCATCGCATTGGTGGGACATACGGGCTCGGGCAAGTCGACGATCATCGGCCTGCTCGCGAAGTTCCAGCTGCCGCTCTCGGGCCAGGTGCTCGTCGATGGGAATGACCTCGCCGACCTGCGGCAGGAGACGCTCCGCCGCCAGATGGGCTTCGTCTTCCAGCAGAACTTCCTGTTCGCCGGCACGATCGCCGAGAACGTCAAAGCCGCCCGCCCGGACGCCACCGACGAGGAGATCCGCCAGGCGTTCCGCGACCTCGACTGCCTCGACCTCATCGAAGCCCTGCCGGAAGGCATCCATACGCCTTGCTCCGAAAAAGGCCGCGGCCTGTCGATGGGCCAGCAGCAGCTCGTGGCCTTCGCCCGCGCCCTGCTCGCCGATCCGCGCATCCTCGTCCTCGACGAGGCCACCAGCGCCGTCGACACGCTGACCGAAGCGCGTCTGCAGGTCGCGCTCACGCGCCTGATGAAGGGCCGCACCAGCTTCGTCGTCGCGCATCGCCTGAGCACCATCCGCCGCGCGGACTGCGTGCTCGTGCTCGAAGCCGGTCGCATCGTCGAACGCGGCACGCATGACGAACTCCTGACCCGGCAAGGCGCCTACGCCGCGCTGCACCGGGACTTCCTGAGTTCGACGACCTGACGGGACTCAGCGGGGCTCGCCGGGGGCGGCACCGAAGTTCGGGCGGACCGGGCGACCTTTGGCGGTCTCGGGCGGCTTGGTCGATTCATCGCCGGCCGTCGTCGGAAAAGCGGGCGCCAGCCCTTTGGTCACCACCGGGGCGTAAAGATCGCCGACCGGGGAACGACGGAACACCTCGGCCTGCAGATACTGATAGGTCGGCACGCCCTCTCGCGACTTCACGGCGAGGGAGAGCTCGACGCGGACGGCTTGGCTGGCGGGACCGCCGCTGAAGCGGAAGGATTTCGCCGAACCTAAGACCGCCAACGCCAGTCCGGTCGGCTCCTGATGGACGGGCAGCTCCCAGGTCTCGGCCGCAAGATCCGGCGGGAGGAGGACCACCAAGGTGCGGACCGGACCGCCGGGGTTGCCGGGATAGACGAGCCGGCGACGCCACAGCGGCCAATAGCGCCGCCCCGCTTCATCGAGGACTTCCGTGCCGCCGGGGCCGTCCACCACCAGCATCCGCTCCTTGAGGAAAGCGACTTCCGTCAGCGTGAGTTCCGCGCGCACGGCACCGGCGCGACGGACCGGACCTTCGTCGGGACGGACGTCCGCGCCGACCAGCAGCACGAGTTCCAAGGGGCCCGCCACGCGATGGTCGATCCAGGCGATCACGCCGTAAGGCACCGCCGTCATGGCCGCCGCCAGCAGCAGGCCGCCGCCCAAGGCGCGGCCTAAGGCATGACGATCACGCAAAGCGACGAGCAAGGCCGCGCCGGCGAAACCGGCGGCGTGGACCGAGATGTCGACCCCCAGGGTCCACTGGGCGGACAGGAAATCATCCGGTTGTCCGAACCAGCGGAGACGGAAGAACATCAAGACGACCCAGACGGTCCCTGCGGTCGCGCCGACCAGCGGCGCATAGCGGGCGCCGGCGCGGACGTAGGTACGGGTGAGCAAGGCCGAGAGCCCGGAGGCGAAGAGCCCGCCGAAGAAGGCGTCCTTGAGCGACGCCACGCCCGTGAGGGCGGCGGCGATCACCAGGAACGCCCAGGTGAACCAATACGTGAGCGCGTAGGTCTTCATTCCCCCACCACCGTGCCCGGAGGCACGATCGCGCCCTTCTTGACGACGATCACGCCGTCACGCACGAACAAGGCCTCGGTCTCCCACTTCTCCGGCAGGCCCGTGGGGGCCAGACGGCAGCCTTCGCCGATGCGCGCGTTCTTGTCGATGATCGCGTTGCGGATGAGGCAGTTGGCGCCGACGCCGATGTCGGGGCGGCCGAGGGAATTGTTGCGGGCCAGGTCGTGCGGACGTTCGAAGGCGTCGGCGCCCATCATCACGACGTTCTCAAGGCGGGAGCCGCCGCGGATGACGGAGCGGACGCCGATCACGCAACGGTTGAGCTCGGAATCGTCGACGATCGCGCCGTCGGCCATGAGCACGCGCGCAGAGCGGGCGCCGTTGAGCTTGGCGGGCGGGAGGTAACGGGCGTGGGTGTAGACCGGGTTCTGACCGTCGAAGAAATCGAACGGCGGGACGGGGTCCGTGAGGGTGAGGTTGCACTCCCAGAAGGAGCCGACCGTGCCGATGTCCTCCCAATAGCCGTCGAAGACGTAGGCCATCATGCGCTTGGAGGCGAGGAGGCCGGGGATGACCTCCTTGCCGAAGTCGGTCTGGGCGTGGTCGGCGAGGGCTTCGCGCATCACCTTGCCGGAGAACAGGTAGATGCCCATCGAAGCCAGGCAGTAGGGCTTATCCGACTGGTCGGAGAGGCGGGCGCGGGCGTTGCCGCCGAGCACCAGGGAGGAGATCACCGCCGGATCCTTCGGCTTCTCGACGAACTCGACGATGCGGAGGTCGGCGTTGACGCGCATGACGCCGAGGGCGGAGACCTGGTCGGAAGGCATCGCCTTGGCGGCGATGGTGACGTCGGCGGCGTTCTCCATGTGCTGGCGGGCGAGCTCGTCGAAATCGAGGCGGTAAAGCTGGTCGCCGGAAAGGATCAGGACGAGATCTTCGTCCTTGAGGTTGTAGTGATGGAGGTTCTGACGGACCGCGTCGGCCGTGCCCTGATACCAGCTCTCCTTGTCGCCGGTCTGCTCGGCGGCGAGGATGTCGACGAAGCCGCGCCCGAAACCGTCGAACTTGTAGGTCTGCTGGATATGCTTGTGCAGCGAGGCCGTGTTGAACTGCGTCAGCACGAAGATCTGGTTGAAGCCCGAATTGAGGCAGTTGCTGATCGGGATGTCGACCAGCCGGTAGTTGCTCGCGAGGGGCACCGCCGGCTTGCAACGGTCCTTCGTCAGGGGGTAGAGGCGGGAGCCGCGGCCGCCCCCCATGATGATGCTGATGACGCGAGGGAGGGAGGGCATGGCGGGATGGCCTACCTTCCCTCCGGTCACGGTCGCCCTCAAGCGGAAAAGGTCGAATGGCGGCTTGAAGAAGACGACGTCACGGGGTTGCATCGGCCTCCGCATGGCTTTCGCCTTCCACATCCTCGGCACCAGCAGTTCCGGCAACTGCTCCTTGCTCGAGGTCGGCGGCGCGCGGGTGATGCTTGACGCGGGTTTCCAAGGACCGCGGCTCGAGGCCTCCTTGCGGAAGCTCGGGATCGAAGCCCGGGCGCTGGACGCCGTCTTCATCACGCACGAGCACTCCGACCACTGCGTCGGGCTCCCCGCCCTGCTCCGCCAGAATCCGCGACTCAAGGTCTTCGCCAACCGCGAGACCGCCCGCCGCATCAAGGATTCCTTCAAGTCGCAGCCCGACTGGCAGCTGTTCGAGACCGGCACCACCTTCGAGTTCAAGGGCCTGCAGGTCACCGCGATCCCGATCCCGCACGACGCCGCCGACCCCGTGGGCTACGCCTTCGACCTCCCCGCCGAGGACGCCCGGCCGGCGAAACGCCTGACCTGGCTGACGGACCTCGGCCACGTCACCCCCGTCGTCCGGCACCATGTGGCCCTGGCGGACATCCTCGTGCTGGAGTCGAACTACGACGACGAGATGCTCGACCTATCGAAGCGGCCGGTCTCGCTGAAGCAACGCATCCGCGGCAACTTCGGCCACCTCTCCAACACCCAGACCAAGGACCTGCTGCTCGGCCTGCGCGAATGGCAGGCGACCGAGCTCTACCTCGGACACCTGAGCAAGGAATGCAACCGGACCGTCATCGTCGACGCGCTGATGAACGAAGTGCGCGACCGGAAGACCGACCTCCGCGTCACGGTGGTCGACCCTCTCGAAGACAATCCGGTCAGCCTGTGGTGAGGCTTACTTCGCCGGCGGAGCCGGGATGTCGTCCGCGGCCGGCGGCGTCGGGACGGTCCCCTCGGAACGGATCACGGCGCTTTCGGCGACCGAGCGGGCGAGGCGCTTGACGGCAGCGCCGCAGGCCGGCGAAGCCGGGTTGAGGTCCTGCGCGGCCAGCCAGGCGGCGAGGGCCGCGGCTTCGGCGCCTTCCTTCTCGAGCTTCTCGGCCCGGCCGATGAGCTGGGCGTAGCCGGCGACGAGGGGCGCGATGTCGGAACGGGTCTTGGCGAGCACGAGGTCGTCGGATTCCGTCTTGTAGGCCTCCACGATGACGTCCCACGCCAGGTAAGGGTTGTTCTGGGCCGCCAGCATCGAGGCCTTCTGGATGTTGGCGTCGAGTTCGCCGACGCGCTGCACGACCTTGCGGAGCTTGTCGGAGCGTTCCTTGTCCTGCGCGAGGGCCAAGGCGTACTCGAGCTTCTTGTTGAAGATCTCCCGCCACTTGGACTCGGCCATCAGGCGGTCGAATTCGGGGACCTTCTGGGCGAGGGTGTCCTGGCGGCTCACGACCTGGTTGGCGAATTCCTTCACGCCGGGATTCTGCGGCCAGATCTTGGTGGCGCGCTCGAGCGCGGCCTCGGCCTTGGCGGTGTCGCCGGCGAGGGCGGCGGCCTTGGCGGACAGGAGGGACATGTTCGAGGCGTTCATCGCGTTGTTGACCTTCGAGATCACGGGGGCGCCGGGGAAGTCGCGGGCCTGGCCGCGGACCTTGTTCACGTAGGCCTCGACGCTCGCCAGGTCGCGCTCATCGCCGAGGCGCTGGAGTTCGCGGAGATCCTTCCAGAGGGCGAGCATCTGGCGCTTCTTCTCCTGCGGATAAAGCATCACCGGCGGCTCGAACTCACCGAGGAAGAAGGTCTCCTGAAGGCGCTCGAAGGCGCCGTAGAGCTCCTCCTGCTTCATCAGGTCGTCGACCGTCTGCATGCCCTTGCCCACGTCCTTGATCGCCTCGCGGGAGAGCAGGTCGATGGACTCGAGGGTCGGGACGAAGTCCGAGACGGGGAAGAACTCCTTCACTTCCTTGGCGCCGACGACGACGTCCTGGCTGCTGGCGTTGAAGACGACGCGGTAGAAAGCGCTGGTGACGAGCGCATGGCGATAGCGGCGGGCCATCAGGAAGGCGACCATCTGGGACTGGAACTCGATCTTGGCCTTGAGGCCGATGGCGGTCATCTTGGCCCCCTGGGCGAGCATCTGGGCCTGCGTGCGGGCCTCGTCCTTGACCTTGAAGCCCAGTTCGGTCGTGCCGGTGGAGCCCTTCGAAACCATCTTGCCCTTGCTCTCGGAACGCTCGGCGTTCGCCTCCTCGATGCGGTCGGCGCGGTTGATGATGACGGATTCCTGCGTCTTGCGGAGGATCTCCAGCTGGTTGAGCGTGACCTCGATGTTCTTGTATTCGCTGCTCATGCGCCAGGCCTTCTGCACCTGGGAGGCGATGGTCAGGCAGCCTTGGCCGTCGAACTCGAAGTCCGCGGCCTTGAAGAGCAGGTTGAAGGCCTCCTGCTGGTTGCGGTAGTAGTTGTCCCTGGTCAGCGTCTGCGGGGAAAGCAGCAGCTGGATCTGATCGAGGATCGCGACGTAGCGCTTCATGTCGCCGTTGTCGGTCGGCGCCGCGAGGTAACGCTCGAACCGGGCCCGCACGGTGCGGGTGTTGCCGAGGTTCATCGTGGTGCCCTTCCACTGCATGGTGCCGTTCTCCAGGTCGACGGAATCGCTGTTGACGTTGAAGAGCCGGTCGGCGCCGCCCTCCAAGGTCGAGCTCTTGTAGTCGCCGGAGGTGCCTCCCGCCGCGGGCGCGGGCGGCGGAGCCTGCGCGAAGCCGAGGACGGTCAGGGCGCACCAGCCGAAACAGGAAAGGATGAGGTGACGCATGGCGGAGAGGGTCAGAAACGTTCGAGGGCTTCGACGACCAGGAGGTCGCGGGTGACGCGCAGCTTGCACTTGAAGCGCTGGCCGACCTCGAAGGAGTCGGTGGAGCCGGCGGGGATGAAGACCGGGATGCGGCCGACGGGGTCCTTGCCGATCGGCTTCACGGCGAGGACGCGGCCGCGGCCTTCGACGAAGGCGAGCTGCTGCTCGACCTGGCACTCGAGGCGGTAGCTGTTGCCTTGGAGCGTGGCCCAGTCGCGACGGTAGGTCTCGACGGAGAAAGGCGTGAGGTCGGCGAAGCGGCCGCCGCCGCCCATGCGGGGGACGACGATCGCGACCAGGATCACGATGACCACGACCGGGATGCCGAGGGCGAAGAAGAGGGGGTTGATCTTGGACATGCGGGAAGAGGGGGCGCAGGCTACACTGCCCCTCCAGCCTAGCCCGCTTTGGGATTTGTTCCAGCGATTTCCCCGCCTGAGGTGAATCCGACGGCCGGCCGGCTCAGCTCCAGCGCTTCTGCTGGCACCCGAAGACGACCAGGCAGATGCCGAACAGCCCTTGGATCAGGAGCACCGCCAGGCCCTCGGGCGTGCTGGCCACGTAGGCGCTCTGGTTGGGCATGCTCGCGGTATAAGCATCATATAAAGGCAGCCCGAGCATGGACTTCATGTAGCCGGACCAGCCCCAGTAGGCGTTGATGAACGGGCGGCAGAGCCAGGTCAGGGCCGGCGGCAAGGCCAGGACGACGCCCGAGAGGGGCAGTTGGAAGCCGACCAGGTAGATCGACAGGAGGGACGACTTCTCCGGCGAGGTCAGCATGGCCGAGAAACCCAGGCAGACGACCGACATCGAGACGCAGCTGCCGGCCAGGATCGCCATCTGCTCGGCCCACGGGCCGGGGAAGTTGCAGATCAATTTCACGAAAAAGCACATCCAGGCGCCCTGGGCGACGGCGATGAGCGAAACGAAGGTGATCTTCGAGAACGCATAGGCCCACGGACGAAGCCCGGTCATGCGCTCCTTCTCGTAGAGCACGCGCTCGGCGGAGATCTCACGGCCGCCGTTGTTGGCGCCCATGAGGGTGAGCAGGATCACCTGGAACATCACCAGGCCGGCGGCGAGACCGGCCAGCTGGGCGTTGGCCATCTGGACGTTCAAGGCCTGCTTCACCTCTTCCATCGAAGCGGTGTTGCGGTCCATGGGGATCTTGAGGACGTCCCACGACCCCTCGAGGTTGAAGATGATCACCAGCAGCGGGAAGCCGAAGGTGATGGCAAGCGTGAGCCCGAGGTAACCGGTGTCGCGGAAAAAGAGCTTCAACCGGCGCGAGAGCAGCGTCGTGAACTGCGAGACGCCGCCGGGGACGACGGGCTCGGGCAGCGGCTCGACCTCGGCGGGCGCGCCGACCTTGGCCACGGCGGCGGCGTAGGCTTCCGGATGCTCGGCCTGATGGATCGCCCAACGGTCGCGCCAGGTCGCCAGGTCGGAGGCGTTGAGCACCTCATAGAGACGGAGACCATCCGGGATCCCGAAGTAACCCAGCAGCTCGTCGGGCGAGCCCTGGAAGACCACGTCGCCCTGATAGACGACCGTGACCCAATCGAACTGGTTCAGCTTGCCGAGATTATGGATGATGCAGACGAAGCTCTTATGGTGAGACTCCGCGAGATTGCGCAGGAGCGCCAGGATCTGGTCCTCGGACTGCGGATCCAAGCCCGAGGTGACCTCGTCGCAGACCATGCAGGCCGGGTCGAGGGTGAGTTCCAGGCCGAGGGAGAGACGACGGAGCTGGCCGCCGGAAAGGGCCGAGACGCGCTTGTCGCGATGCGGCGACATGCCGGTGACGCCGAGCACGGCCTCGAGGCGACGGACCCGCTCCGCGGCGTCAGGCACCGCCAGTTCGAGGGCATACCCCAGGGATTCCGCGACGGTCAGCTGCGCCTGGGCGGCGGTGAACTGGGGGGCGAAACCGACCTTACCGATGAGGTCTTCGGTGCAGGTGATGCGCTGGCCGGCGAGGCTGGCCTCGCCCGTCGAAGGGAGGATGCCGAGGATGGCCTTCATCAGGGTGGTCTTGCCGCAGCCGGAAGGACCAATGACGGCGTTGAGGCCGCGCGGAAGGAAGCGGGCGTTGGCGCCGTCCAGGATGACGGGACCGTCGGCACCCGCCCGCACGGTGAGGTTCTCGCAGCTCAGCATCGGTTGCAGTCTTGCCTCCCCCTTACGCAGCGTAAAGGATTATCCCCATGAGACCCCTCGCCCTAGCCTTGCTCGCCGCCCTGGCCCTCGCCCCGCAGGCCGATGCCCTCACGATGACCAAGAAGGCCATCCGCAACCAAGGCATCTTCGGGATCAAGATCGCGCGCACGGACATGGCCTTCTACGGCCGCGCGGACGCCATCCTCTCGATCTCGTTCCAAGAATACACCACGGGGTCCTTCATCGTCGCCGAGGTCGTCATCGACATGCGGGACTCCAACCAGCAGCTCCGCCTTTATTCCGCCCGTCCGCCCGGCACCGACGACGTCGCCAACCGTGTCAACCGCGCCAGCGAAGCGAACTCCCAGAACCGCGGCCTCGATCCGGCCCAGGCTTCCCGCCTGCCGATCCCCGGCCAGCTCGCGGCCGTCGAATCCAAGGTGAACAACATGATCTCCGGCACCACCGGAGACATCGTGGTGAAGACCTACCCGACCACCACGCACGCCAAGACCGTCGAGATGACCGTCTCCTCGAAAGCCGAACTTCTCAGGCTCTACAACAGCCTCGTGACCCTTTACACCGGCTTTGAGATCGAAGCCGCGGACGGAGCTTCCGTGGAAGGGTCCAACGCGGCCAAGGCAGGCACGACGACCGGCACGACGGCCCCGACCATCAAGATCAACCAGATCGGCGGGGTGCTCTTCACCGTCGAATAAGCGGGCCGGCTCCGGCCAGGCCATGGTTTCAAGCGGACCGCCCCTCCCAGGCAGGCCGGGTAAGTCCGGCTTGACCGTTCCCGCGGGCTTCGCTTGTGTCCGCCCTTACTCCCATGGCCTCCCTACCCGTCAATCGCATCAAGAAGAAGAACATCATGAGCTACAATGGTGAGCTCTGCATCGTTCTCGAGTGCCTTGTCCGCACCCCCCCGAACAACGCCTCCTACGTCCAGATGGAACTCCGCTCCATCAAGACCGGCGCCAAGATCCCGGTCCGCTGCGGCATCGGAGTCAGCTTCGAAGTCTTCGACAACAGCATCAAGTCCCTCGAATTCTCCTACGAAGCCGACGGCAGCTACGTCTTCGCCGACACCAACACCAACGAAGAGTATTACATCTCGGCCACCACCCTCGCCGACTCCAAGGAGTTCCTGATCTCGGGAACCTCCTACATGGTCCTCTTCGTCGAAGACAAGCCGGTCACCGTCGACCTGCCCCCCTCCGTGACCGTCGAAGTCCTGGAAGCCCCGCCCGCCGTCAAGGGCGACACCGCCGGCAACGTCCAGAAGACCGTCACCTGCGAGAACGGCCTGCAGGTCAACGTGCCGCTCTTCATCAAGCAGGGCGAGAAGATCAAGGTCAGCACCGAGAATAAGGAATACCTCGGTCGCGCTTAAGCCGCCCTTACAGCCCCCTTCGAGAACCCCGGAACGCCGGGGTTCTTCTTTGGTGCGTTTCCGCGACCGGAGGAGCGTAGACCCGCAGGGATTCGAACCCCGACAAAATGAACCAAAATCATTTGTGCTACCGTTACACCACGGGTCTGCGCGTCCCGACTGAACAGCGAGTCAGGGGTCGGAGTCAAGCGAGACCAAGGCGGGGTTGACGCTGGGGTAGGTCTGGCTCATTTCCCCTGTATGCCCGCCTCCGCCTCCCAGAAGCCGAAGTATCGTCGGATCGTGCTCAAGATCAGCGGCGAAGCCCTCCGCAACGACGCGACCGGCGAATCCATCGACAGCACCGTGCTCGACCGCCTCGCCGAGGAACTGCGCTCGATCCAGAAGGTCGGGACCCAGGTCGCGGTCGTCGTCGGCGGCGGCAACATCTTCCGCGGCCTCGCCGGGGCGCGCGCCAACGGCACCGACCGCACGACCGGCGACAACATGGGCATGCTCGCCACCGTCATCAACGGGCTCGCGCTCATGGACCGCCTCGAAAAGGCCGGCCTCGAGTGCCGCGTGATGACCGCCATCCCGATGGACCGCATCGCCGAACCCTTCATCCAGCGCCGCGCCACCCGCCACCTCGAGCGCGGCCGCATCGTGATCTTCGTCGCCGGCACGGGCAACCCGTACTGCACGACCGACTACGCCGCCGCCCTCCGCGCCAACGAGATCGGCGCCGACGCCATCCTCAAGGCCACCAAGGTCGATGGGATCTACGACAAGGACCCGATGAAGCACAAGGACGCCAAGCGCTACGACCGCGTCTCCCACGCCGAAGCCCTCCAGAAGCGCCTCGGCGTGATGGACGCCGAGGCCTTCTCGCTCTGCGAAGCCAACAAGCTCCCGATCATCGTGCTCTCGATGTCCGAGAAGGGCGCCGTGAAGAAGGCCGTCCTCGGCCAGCGCATCGGCACGCTCGTCGCCTGATTTTCCAACAACAACCCACCCTACCCTATCCCATGGACCTCAAGAAAATCATCGCCGACGGCGCCAACGCCATGAAGAAGGCGGTCGACCACACTTCCCACGAGTTCGCCACGCTGCATACCGGCAAGGCCTCGCCCCTCATGATCGAGAACGTCCAGGTCCACGTCGAAGCCTACGGCATGACGCAGCGCCTCAAGGACATGGCCGCGATCACCACGCCGGACGCCCAGACGATCGTGGTCCAGCCCTTCGACAAGGCCGTGATGGACGACATCCGCAAGGCGATCATGGCCGCCAACCTCGGCATCAATCCCGTCCCGCAGGGCAACTTCATGCGCTGCCCCGTCCCCTCCCTCTCCGGTGAACGCCGCCTCGAACTGGCCAAGCGCGCCACCCAGATGGCCGAAGAAGGCAAGGTCCGCGTCCGCAACGCCCGTCGCGACGCCCTCGAACTCCTCAAGAAAGGCAACAAGGACAAGCTCGTCACCGACGACGAGCTGAAGCGCTCCGAGAAGGAGATCCAGACGCACACCGACAAGTTCACGGCCGACATCGAGAAGAACCTCAAGGCCAAGGAAGCCGAGCTGAAGGGTTAATCCGCACCCCCCCGTTTCCATGAATATCCACGAGTACCAGGCCAAGGAACTCTTCGCCCAGTTCGGCGTCGCCGTGCCCAAGGGCGTGGCGGTCAGATCCGCCGCCGAGTTCGAAGGCGCCCTCGCCAAGATCGACGTCACCGGCGGCATCATGGTGAAGTCCCAGATCCACGCCGGCGGCCGCGGCAAAGGCACGTTCACCGACGGCTTCAAAGGCGGCGTGAAATTCTCGCCGACCAAGGAGAAGGCCCTCGAGAACGCCAAGGCGATGCTCGGCAACACCCTCGTGACCGCCCAGACCGGGGCCGAAGGCCGCAAGGTCCAGACCATCTACTTCACCGAGGCCGCCAACCTAGGCAAGCGCCCCGACGGCCGCGACGACGAGTACTACCTCGCCATCCTCCTCGACCGCGCGACCTCCTTCCCGGTCATCGTCGCCTCGACCGAAGGCGGCATGGAGATCGAACACGTCGCCCACCACACCCCGGAGAAGATCTTCAAGGTGCAGGTCGACCCCGCCGTGGGCCTCCAGGCCTTCCAGGCCCGCCAGATCGCCTTCTCGCTCGGCTTCTCCGGTGACCTCTTCAAGCAGTGCGTCACCCTCGTCACGAAGCTCTACCAGTTCTACTGGGAGAAGGATTGCGCGATGGTCGAAGTCAACCCGCTCCTCGTGACCAAGGAAGGCAAGCTCCTCGCCCTCGACGCCAAGGTGTCGTTCGACGACAACGCCCTCTTCCGCCACCCTGACGTCGTCGCCCTCCGCGACCTCAACGAGGAAGACGCCAAGGAGATCGAGGCCTCGAAATACGGCCTCTCCTACATCGCCCTCGACGGCAACATCGCCTGCCTCGTCAACGGCGCCGGCCTCGCGATGTCCACGATGGACATCATCCAGCACTTCGGCGGCAGCCCGGCCAACTTCCTCGACGTCGGCGGCGGCGCGACCAAGGATCAGGTGACGGCGGCCTTCAAGATCATCCTGGGCGACGCCAACGTGAAGGGCATCCTGGTGAACATCTTCGGCGGCATCATGGACTGCAACGTGATCGCCACCGGCATCATCGAGGCGGTCAAGGAAACCGGCCTGAAACTCCCCCTCGTGGTGCGCCTCGAAGGCAACAACGTCGAAGCCGGCAAGGCCACCCTCGCCGCTTCGGGCCTGACCATCGTGTCGGGCGATTCGATGGCCGACGCGGCCCAGAAGATCGTGAAGCTGGTCAACAACAAGTAACCCCTCACCGCTCACTCTCATGTCCATCCTCGTCAAAGAAGACACCCGCGTCCTCGTGCAGGGCATCACCGGCGATTTCGGCGCGCGCCACGCCCGCCTGTCGCTCGACTACGGCTCGCAGGTCGTCGCCGGCGTCACCCCGGGCAAAGGCGGCCAGGTCTTCGAACACGCCGGCAAGAAGGTCCCGATCTTCAACACCGTCGCCGAAGCCGCCAAGCAGACCGGCGCCACGGTCTCCGCGATCTTCGTCCCCCCGCCCTTCGCGGCCGACGCCATCCTGGAGTGCTTCGACGCCGACCTCGACCTCGCCGTGGCCATCACGGAAGGCATCCCGGTACGTGACATGGTCCGCGCCAAGCGCGCCATGGCCGGCCGTCGCACCCGTCTCATCGGCCCGAACTGCCCCGGTCTCGTGACCCCTGGTCGCGGCGACAAGTCCTCCGGCGGCTGCCGCATCGGCATCGCTCCGGGCTACATCCACAAGCGCGGCAACGTCGGCGTGGTCTCTCGCTCCGGCACCCTGACCTATGAGGCCGTCTGGCAGCTCACCTGCCGCGGCAAGGGCCAGTCGACCTGCGTCGGCATCGGCGGCGACCCCGTGCCGGGCACGAACTTCATCGACTGCCTCGCCGAGTTCGAGGCCGATCCCGAGACGCACGCGATCATGATGATCGGCGAGATCGGCGGCT